>NZ_BAAALD010000142.1:0-13842 GCF_039528095.1 Kitasatospora arboriphila | reverse complement strand
GTGGCGGCCCGGGGGCCGCCGGGGCGGCTGCGGGGGGCGCAGGGGGGGGACCCCCTGGACCTGGCGGGCAACGAGCAGGGCGCCCGGAGGGCCGTGACGGTGACGGCGGTCGCCGACCCGGCGACCGCGGCGCACTCCTTCGACACCCCCGAGGCGGGCAGACGGCTGGTCGCCGTGCAGTTCCGGCTCCACAACACCGGCTCCACCACGTACTCGGACAGCCCGTCCAACGGCGCCACCGTGGTCGACGAACAGGGACAGGGCTTCAACGCGCTGATCGCCACCGACGTCACCGCCGGCCCCGCGTTCCCCGCCGGAGTGGTCGTCGCCCCCGGGGACACCGCGCTCGGCTACATCTCCTTCGAGATCCCGGCGGGCTCCCGCCTCGCCAAGGCCCAGTTCACCCTGAACTCCGGCTTCGCGAACCAGACCGGTCAGTGGGCGCTGCCCGCCGCCACCGCGGCCCCGAGCGCAGCCCCGACCGCCACGGCCGCCCGGACCGCGACCGTCACCACCACGGCCACCACCACCGCCACCGCCGGTCCCCGGACCTCCGCCGCCGCACCGCGCCAGGTCGTCGAGGACTACTACGCGGCGATCAACGCGCACGACTACGCCCGCGCCTGGGCCCTCGGCGGACGCAACCTGTCGCCGAGCTACGGGCAGTTCGTCAACGGCTTCGCCGGCACCGCGGCCGACGTCGTGACCGTCACCGCCGTCAACGGCGACAACGTCTCCGTCCTCCTGGACGCCCTGCAGACCGACGGCACCCACCGCCACTACGCCGGCACCTACACCGTCCGCAACGGCGTGATCGTCGCCGCCACGATCCACTGACCACCCCCGACGCCGGCAGGGATCCGCCCCCGACACCCCTGCGGCACCCCGCACCCTCGCGGCCCCCCGCGACGGCCCGGCACCCGCTCCCCCACCCGCCTCAGCCCCCGGCAGGGATCCGTACCACCGCCACCACCGGCAGATGATCCGTCGCCGCCAACAGGTCCGCCCCCGACACCCCGGCCAACCCCTGCGGCACCCCACAGGCCAGCACCTCGACCCCGGGAGTCGCGAAGACCGCGTCGATCCGCTGGTAGGGGTCGGCGGGGACGGAGGTGAAGGTGCCGCCCCAGGGGGCGACGGTGTGGGCGTCCTGGTACTCGGCGGCCAGACGGCGCCAGCCCGGGCCGTCGGGGTGCTCGTTGAAGTCGCCGGCCACGATGCCGTGCTCGCCTGGGTCGAACTGGCCGGGGAGCAGCGCGAACTGGCGGAGCCGTTCGGCCGGGTCGAGGGAGAGGTGGCAGCTCGTCACCGCGAACGGGGCCGAACGGCCCACCCTCAGCAGGGCGGTGGCGAATCCGCGGGCGTGCAGGCCGCGGGTCTTGGGGAGCAGCCGGTCGCGGACGGCGAGGACCTCGACCCGGAGCTTTCCGAGCAGCAGCGGTCCGGCGGCGATCCGGCCGCCGCCGGAGAGGACGACGGTGCCGGTGCGGTGGGCGAGCCGGGCGGCCTGCTTCCGGGGCCGCCAGTACCGCGGGGACTCCTGGATGCAGACCACGTCCGGATCGCAGGCACGGATCACCCGGACGAGGGCGTCCCGGTCGTCCCTCAGCGAGCGGACGTTGTAGCTGAGGATGCGGACCCGCTCGGCGCCGTCGGGTTCGGCGCCGGAGTCGGGCAGGGGGGCCGGCCCGGTCGGCGGCACGGGTCCGGGGGCTGCGGACGGCTGCTCGGCAGGCATGCCGGTCATGCTAACGGCGAGGCCGGGGCCGTTGCCCCAGCCTCGCCGTCGGAGTCCGGACGAGCCGTCGGTTCCGTCGGGCCGTCAGACCCGCGCGAGGTCGGCGGCACCGGCGATGCCGGCGGCGGACCCCATGGTCGCGAGCAGGACCTCGGCGCGCGGGCGGTGCACGCCACCGGTCAGGTAGGTCTCGAAGGCCGCGGCCACCGGGTCGAGCAGCAGGCTGCCCGAGTCGGAGACGCCGCCGCCGAGCACGAAGACGCCCGGGTCGAACAGCGCGGCGAGGTCGGCCATGCCGCGGCCGAGCCAGTCGGCGAGCTCCGAGTAGCACTCCAGGGCGAGCGGGTCGCCCTCGGCCGCGGCCTCGGTGATGTGGATGCCGCGGATGGTCTCGGCGACGAAGTCGTTGAGCTCCAGCATCCGCTTGCCGGCGATCGGGTCGGCGGCGGCCTTCTCGCGGCCGTAGCGGCGCAGCGCGCGGCCGGAGCCGTACTGCTCCCAGCAGCCCTTGCCGCCGCAGCCGCAGGCGAGGCCGTCGGGGACCATGTTGAGGTGGCCGATCTCGCCGGCGACGCCGAAGCGGCCGCGGTGCATCCGGCCGTCGAGGACGATGCCGCCGCCGATGCCGGTGCCGACGGTGATCAGGACCATGTCCTCGTAGCCGGCTGCGGCGCCGAAGCGGAACTCGGCCCAGGCGGCGCAGTTGGCGTCGTTCTCGACGACGGTCTCCAGGCCGGTGAGCTCCTCGATGCGCTGCTTGAGCGGCTCGTTCTCCCAGTCGATGTTGGGAGCGAAGATCACGGTGGAGCGGTCGCGGTCCACGAAGCCGGGGGCGCCGACACCGACGGCCGCGACTTCCGGGTACTCCTCCTTGAGCTCGCGCACGGCCTGCGCGATCGCGTCGACCGCCCACTGGGGGTCGGCCGGGGTGGGCACCCGGGTACGCGCAAGGATTTCGCCGGTCTCGTCGACCACGCCGGCCGCGATCTTCGTCCCGCCGACGTCGACGCCGATGGTCAGAGCCATGTGTCCCTCAGCTATTCACTCGTTCCCGCTGAGCGGAACGGTACCCGCTGAGCGGTGCTCCCGTACACACCGAGACCTACATTAACCGAAGCCAATTTCCGGATTGCCCGGCCAGATGCGTTCAGAAGTCGTAGACTTCGCGGCTTTGAGTGATGCGTGAAGGCGCCACAGTCACCTCGTCTGACCTGCGGCTTCACTACTTGTCGATGGTCCCGTCGAGGTCGATGTGCTCGGCCTCGGCGTGTCCGGCACCGGCCCAGCGCCGTTCATGACCTGAGACGGCTGCGCGGTACGCGGCGAGCAGTTCGCCGCCCGCGGCGGCGAGGTGTCCGTACACCTCCGGGTTCTGCTCGCGCAGCCGGGTGCCGTACTCCTGGGCCTTGCCGCCGAGGGTGAGGGCGAACCTCCGGACCTCGTCGACCAGCGGCCCGAACTCCGCGCCGAGGCCCTGCCCGGCCGTGCCGTCCGCCTTCTCGTCCGCCATCCGGCGACCTCCCTGGTGCGTCCTCGGTGTGCCTCCGGTGCGACGTCGGGGCGGCACCGGGCCGTCCGGCCGGAACCGGCCGGGATCCAGACGCTACCGGACGGCGCATCGAGGGCCGCCCGGCGCACCGGACGCACGCCGGGCGTGCACGCCCTGTACACACGCCCCTCCGGCGCGACGGCCGACCGGCGCACCGGAGGTCCCACCCGCGCGCGGCCCGGCCTGCACGCGGGTCCGGCCGCACACGAGGGTCAGCCGCGCGAGGGGTCGACGCCGCGAGGTGTCAGCGGCGCGAGGTGTCAGCGGCGGGGGCCTCAGCGGCGCGCCGGCCAGAGGGCGGGGTCCGGCGCGAACCGCACCGACAGCACCCCGTCGTGCAGCCCGGCTCCGCTGACCGTGCACCGCCGCAGCGCGGAGGGCAGCGGGAGCAGCCGGCGGTGGCCGCCGGTGCCCACGACCAGTTCGTCCCCTCGGCGCACCAGTTCCAGGCCGGACCGTTCGGCGCCGGGCAGCGCCAGGTGCCAGACCAGCAGCCCTTCCTCGGCCAGCCGGTCCTCGACCCACGGCTCGGGGGCCTCGCCGGGTCCGGGCTCGCCCCCGGCGTACAGCTGGTCGGCGATCGCCTCCAGGGCGACCTCGGGCCACTCGGCGGTGAGCAGCGGGACGGCGCCGAGCCCGGACGCCAGGTCGGCGAGGCGTTCCTGCTGGCGGGCGGCCCGGCCGGCCAGCCAGGGGTCGGGCGAGGCGGCGGCCGCGGACGGCAGCACCCGGTGGGCGACGACGGCGTCCAGGCGCCGGCCGTGCAGGGCGAGGGCGGCGCGGATGCGGCGAAGTTCCCCGGTGCCGTGGGCGTCGGCGTCCACGACCAGGCGGACGGAGGTGCCGGGGGCCTCGATCACGGCGCGGGCATCGGCGAGGGCGGCGCAGGCGGCGGCCCGGGCGTCGAACAGCCAGTCCGCGGGCATCGGCACCCCGGCGAGGGCGGCCAGCAGCGGGCGCAGCGCCCGGGCGGCCTGGCGCTGCTCGGGCAGCAGCCGGTCGAGGTAGCGGACGAGCTGTTCGGGCAGGGCCAGGGTGGCGATCAGCTCGGCCGGGGCGGGGGCGGCCACCACGACCGTCTCGGCGTCAGCGGTGCGCAGGGCGCGGAGCAGGGCGAGCTGGCGCGTGCCGGGCAGCGGCGTGAGCTCCTCGGGGTCGAGCGGGTCGGCGCCGAGCAGGTCGAGGGCCGGGGCGAGCCGGGCGCCGAAGCCGTCGAGGGCGCTGCGCAGGGCGGCCTGCTCGTCGATCCGGGCCACCGCGAGGCGCTCCCCGTACGGGGCGGGCTCCGCGGTGAGCCGGGTGTCCAGGAGGTCGTCGACGGCGCGGTGCGGGTCGTCGGCGGCCAGCAGCAGGGTGCGCCGACCGGTGCGGGCACTGTGCAGGGCGGTGGCGGCGGCGACGACGGCCGAGCCCTCGCCGGTGACGAGGACGGTGCGGGGTGACACCCGGCGTCAGCCTTCGACGCGCTTCTTCAGGCCGGCCAGGGCCCGGTCGATGATGACCTTCTCCGCCTTGCGCTTGATCATGCCGAGCATCGGGATCTTGACGTCGACGGCGAGCTGGTAGGTGACCTCGGTGCCGCCGCCCTTGACCGCGGCGAGGCTGTAGGAGCCGTCGAGGGCGCGCAGCATCTGGCTCTTCACCAGCGTCCAGCGGACCTCGCGGTCGCCGTCCCAGGTGTAGGCGAGGACGTGCTCGTCGCGGATCGCGCCGGCGTCGAGCACCAGGCGCACCTCCGAGCCGCGGCCGTCCGCGGCGGTGCTCAGCACCTCGATCTCCTTGACCTCGCCCGTCCACTCCGGGTAGGCGGCGAAGTCGGCGATCGCGGCCATGACCTCGGCCGGGGTCGCGTCGATGATGATGCTCGACCTGGTGTGCTCCGCCATCACGGCCCTCCGCGTCTGTTCAGATGTGCGCCCAGGGCAGGCTATCGCGCCCGCGGGTGCACGCCGGGCGCCGCCCTGGTCATCGGGGCTCGCGGAGGGCTCGCGGCCGGCGCGCGGCAAGGTCCCGAACGGGGCGGAGCGGCCGGCACACGGCCCGGCCCCGCCGTTCGGCGGGGGGACCGGGGGCTACCGACGCGTCGGGCGGCCGCTGCCGTAGGGTGCGAGACGAAACCATCCCCACCGGTCCTGCGCGGTGTGACTCTTCGAACAACGGAGCCGACAGCTCTGGTCGAATCCGGCTACCGAGCAGTAACGTCCTGCCGTCCCGCAGCGTCGCAGACGAGGAGCAGTCTTGCTCGAGTTCAGCCTTCCGGCCCGCTACCAGGTTCCGAGCGGGGGAAACCTCTCCGACCTGATCCACCAGAACGCCGCGCAGCACCCCGGCGTCGCCGTGATCAGCCGGAAGGTGGCCGGGCAGTGGCAGGACCTGACGGCGGTGCAGTTCCTCGCCGAGGTCCACGCGGTGGCCAAGGGCCTGATCGCCTCCGGCGTCGAGCCGGGCGACCGCGTCGCGGTGATGTCCCGCACCCGTTACGAGTGGACGCTGCTCGACTTCGCGATCTGGTGCGCGGGCGCGATCACCGTGCCGGTGTACGAGTCCTCCTCCGCCGAGCAGGTGCAGTGGATCCTCGGCGACTCCGGCGCCGTCGCGGTGGTCACCGAGACCGCCGGCCACGCCGCCGTCCTCGCGGAGGTCCGGGACCACCTCCCGCAGCTGCGGCACGCCTGGCAGATCGAGGACGGCGCCGTCGCCGCCCTCACCGCGGCGGGCAGCGAGGTCTCCGACGAGACGGTCGCCGAGCGCCGGGCCGTCCCGGACCCCGACAGCATCGCCACCATCGTCTACACCTCGGGCACCACCGGCCGTCCCAAGGGCTGCCAGCTGACCCACGGCAACTTCCTGGCCGAGCTGGGCAACGTCACCGTCCGCCTGGAGCCGCTCTTCCGCACCGGCGAGAGCTCCGTCCTGCTGTTCCTGCCGCTGGCCCACGTGCTCGGCCGGATCGCCGAGATCGCGGCCGCCATCGCGCCGATCAAGCTCGGCCACGTCTCCGACATCAAGGACGTCACCGCCGAGCTCGGCTCCTTCCGCCCGACCCTCATCCTCGGCGTGCCGCGCGTCTTCGAGAAGGTCTTCAACACCGCCCGCGCCAAGGCCCAGGCCGACGGCAAGGGCAAGATCTTCGACAAGGCCGCCGACACCGCCATCGCGTACAGCCGCGCCCTGGACGCCGGCGGCGCCGGGATCGGCCTGAGAGTCAAGCACTTCGTCTTCGACAAGCTGGTGTACGCCAAGCTGCGGGCCGCCCTCGGCGGCCGGGCCACCCACGCGATCTCCGGCGGCGCCCCGCTCGGCGAGCGGCTCGGCCACTTCTACCGCGGCATCGGCTTCACCGTCCTGGAGGGCTACGGCCTGACCGAGACCTGTGCGGCCACCGCCTTCAACCCGCACGACAAGCCGAAGATCGGCACCGTCGGCCAGCCGCTGCCCGGCTCCGCGGTGAAGATCGCCGAGGACGGCGAGGTGCTGCTCAAGGGCCCGCAGGTCTTCACCGGGTACTGGAACAACCCGCAGGCCACCGCCGACGCCCTGCAGGACGGCTGGTTCGCCACCGGCGACATCGGCTCGCTGGACGACGAGGGCTACCTCACCATCACGGGCCGCAAGAAGGAGATCATCGTCACCGCGGGCGGCAAGAACGTGGCGCCCGCCGTGATCGAGGACCGGATCCGGGCGCACGCCCTGATCGGCGAGGTCATGGTGGTCGGCGACCGCAAGCCGTTCGTCGCCTGCCTGATCACCCTCGACCCGGACTTCTTCGGCAAGTGGAAGGAACTGAACGGCAAGCCCGCCGACGCCACCCCCGCCGACCTCGCCCAGGACGCCGACCTGCTGGCCGCCCTGCAGGCCGCCGTGGACGACGGCAACCAGGCCGTCTCGCACGCCGAGGCCGTGAAGAAGTTCCGCCTGCTCGACACCTCCTTCACCGAGGAGAGCGGCCACCTCACCCCCTCCCTCAAGCTGAAGCGCAACGTCGTCCTCAAGGACTTCGCCGCCGACGTCGAGGCCATCTACCAGCGCTGAAGCACGGCTCAGCCGAAACAGGGGCGCGGAGGACCGCGCGAATCGGAAGGCAGCGGTCTGCCTCTCCCGACTCGCGCGGTTCCCCGCGCCCCTCCGGGTTTCCCCGTACTCGAAGGGTCGCCCCGACTACGCGAGCAGCCCCGTCAGGCGCTGTGCCAGCAGGTCCCAGCGCCAGGAGCGCTCGACCCAGCGCCGTCCGGCCTCCCCCATCGTCCGCCGCAGCTGCTCGTCGTGCAGCAGCCGCACGATCCGCTCCGCCGCCGCCTCCGCGGACCGCCCCGGCACCACGTACCCGGTCTCGCCCTCCAGGACGGCGTCGGGCGCCCCGCCGGAGTCCCCGGCGACCACCGGCAGGCCGGTCGCGGAGGCCTCCAGGTAGACGATCCCGAGGCCCTCGACGTCGAGCCCGCCCCGCCGGGTGCGGCAGGGCATGGCGAAGACGTCGCCCGCGCCGTAGTGGGCGGGCAGCTCCTCCCAGGGGACGGCGCCGGTGAAGCGGACGGAGCCGGCGACCCCGCGGGCCTCGGCGAGCTTCTCCAGGTCGCCGCGGTAGGGCCCGTCGCCGACGATCAGCAGGACGGTGTCGGGCACCGCCGCGAGGATCTGCGGCATGGCCTCGATCAGGGTGTCCTGGCCCTTGCGCTTGACGAGGCGGGAGACGCAGACGACGACCGGCCGGTCGCTGAGCCCGAGCCGGGCGCGGATCCCGTCGCCGCCGGAGTCGGGCCGGAAGGTCTTCTCGTCGACGCCGGGCGGCAGCTGCACCATGCGCCGGGCCGCCTCGGGGCCGACCGCGGCGGCGATCCGGCTGCGGGTGTACTCGCCGAGGTAGGTGAGGGTGTCGGTGCCGGCGCCGATCCGTCGCAGCAGCTGCCGGGAGCCAGGCAGCTGGGCCCAGGCGGCCTCGTGGCCGTGGGTCATGCCGAGGAGGCGCTGGGCGCCGGCCTGCCGCAGTGCGGGGGCCATCAGGCCGAGCGGGGCGGCGGCTCCGAACCAGACGGAGCTGCAGCCCTCGGCGCGGAGGATCTCGGCGGCCCGCCGGGTCACCCGCGGGGTGGGCACCATCATCTTCGTCCGGTCGCGGATCACCGGGAACGGCTGGCGGGCGTCGAACTCGGCGACCTCCTTGCCGTCGCGCCAGGTCGAGGCGTACACGACGATGGAACCCGCGGGCTGGCGGACGGCCATGTTGTGCACGAACGCCTGGATCCCGCCGGGCCTCGGCGGGAAGTCGTTGGTGACGATGAGGGTCTTGTGCATGCCACGGCTCGCTCGGTCGGGGGTTGCATGGTGCAGTGGTCGGTGATCCGTACCATAGGTCAACACCACGGCCCGCCGGGAACGAAGGATCACAGCGCAACCGTTTCCGGTCCGGGCCGGTCCTATGTGCCGGGGCCCCGTTGCGCGGGCGCCACCGCGACCGGCGTCACGAGTCGAACGAGGGAGCGCAGTGGAGTTGGCCCCGACCGGGCGCACCGGCAGCACCAGCAGCACCGAGCGCCTCGCCCTGACCGGCGCACCGCCGCCCGCACCGGCCGGCGGCGCGCTGTGGGCGCTCGGGGCGTCCTGGGTGGTCACCCGGGTGCTGATCGTACTGATGGCCGTCGGTGTGCTGCGGATCTCGGGCACCGACGTGAGCTCCGACGTCTCGGTGATCTACCACGGCTGGTACGAGGTGCTGCGGACGGGCACCTTCCCGCTGGACGACGTGACCTGGCAGTACCCGCCGGGGGCGGCGCTGGTGATCCTGCTGCCGGGCGTGCTGCCCTGGTCGTACCTGGTCTCCTTCTTCGTGCTGTGCGGCGTCTTCGACGCGCTGACGGTGGGCGCGCTGATGAGGGTCGGCACCCGGCGGGGCCGCAGCTTCAGCGGCGCCTGGATGTGGGTGGCGGGGGTGCCGCTGCTCGGTCCGACGGTCTACTGCCGGTACGACGTCATCGTCACCGCGCTCGCGGTGGGCGGTCTGCTGCTGGTGCTGCGCCGGCCGGCCCTGGGCGGGTTCCTGCTGGGGCTGGGCGGGCTGGTGAAGGTGTGGCCGGTGCTGGCGCTGGCGGGCACCCCGCGCGGGCGGCGGACGCGCCGGGCGTGGACGGCGGCGGCCGCGACGGCGGCCTCCCTGGGCTTCCTGCTGACCGCGGGGATGAACGGCGCCTTCGAGTTCCTGAAGTTCCAGAAGGAGCGCGGGATCGAGGTGGAGTCGCTGGGCGCGCTGCCGCTGCACTTCGCCAAGCTGTTCGGCGCCTGGGACGGCCAGGTGACGATGAACTACGGCTCGCTGGAGATGCTCGGCCCGTGGGTGCCGGTGGTCTCCAAGGTGTGCGTCGCGGGCACGCTGCTGGGCTTCGGCTGGCTGCTGCTGTGGCGGCTGCGGGCGGTGCGCTGGCAGCCGTCGACGCCGTACGACGCGGCGCTGGCGGCGCTGCTGGTGTTCACCGTGACCAGCCGGGTGATCAGCCCGCAGTACCTGGTGTGGCTGGTCGGCCTGGCCGCGGTCTGCCTGACGGTGCGCGGCACCCGGCAGAAGCCGGTGGCGGTGCTGATCCTGGCGGCGACGGTGCTGACCACCGTCGAGTTCCCGATCCTGTTCGGCGCGGTGCAGCACAGCGAGCCGTGGGGCGTGGCCGTGCTCACCGCCCGGAACCTGCTGCTGCTGGCGGCCACGGTGCTGTCCTGCCGCCGGTTGTGGCGCTCCACCCGCGGGCCGGACGCCCAGGCCACCCTGGTGCTGCCGCCGGAGCCCCCGGTGAAGGGCTACCCGGTGCGCCCGGGCATCGCGTACGAGCAGGCGCTGCTGGACGACCTGGACCGCCCGGTGGGCCGTCCGGCGACCACCTCCTGACCACACCTCTCGCTGCAAGTTTCTGAAAGACCTTGCAGGTGGGCCCGCGCGGCTGGCAGCATCGTCCGCTGTCAGCCGATGCCGCCCGTGGAGGTTCCGCATGCCCGACGACCGCGAGCTCGACGTCCTGGTGGTGGGCGGTGCGGGCGTGGACACCATCGTCCGGGTCGACCGGCTGGAGATCCCCGCGGCCGACTCGCTCGGGGTGCCCCCGGTGCACGACTACGCGGGCCACACCGGCAGCGGGGTCGCGCTCGGCTGCCACCGGCTGGGCCTGCGCACCTCCTTCCTCGACTTCCTCGGCGACGACCCGCAGGGCGAGCTGGTGCGGGCCGCCTTCCGCCACGCCGGCCTGGACTTCCACCACCTGGTCTCCCCCGCGGGCACCCCGCGCGGGGTGAACCTGGTGGACGCCGACGGGCTGCGGTTCTCCTTCTACGACGGCCGGCACCCGGCCGACCTGCGGCTGCCCGCCGCCTTCTACCTGCCGTTCCTGGAGCGGGCCCGGCACGTCCACCTGTCGATCACCAACGTCAACCGGGACATGCACCCGGACATCGAGCGGCTCGGCGCCACCAGCTCCACCGACCTGCACGCCTGGGACGGCGAGAACGAGCACCACCGGCACTACGCGCTCCGCTCCGACCTGGTCTTCCTGTCGGCCGCTGGCTGCCCCGGGCGGCACGAGGAGGTGATGCGCTCGGTGCTGGACGGGGGCCGGGCGCGGCTGGTGGTCGCGACCGCGGGCGCGGCCGGCAGCTACCTGCTGGAGCGCGGGAGCGACACCGTCCGGCACGTGCCGGCGGTCGACCCCGGGGTGCCGGTGGTGGACAGCAACGGCGCCGGCGACGCCTTCGTCAGCGGCTTCCTCGCCGGCTGGCTGGCGGGCCGGCCGGTGGACGCGTGCATGCTGGCGGGCTCGGTGGCCGGCGCCCACGCCTGCACCGCGGCGGGCACCCACAGCGCCCTGATCGACGGCGAGGGGCTCGCCGCGGGCCTGGCGGCCGCTCAGCGGCGCAGCTGACGCACCAGCTCGGCCGACCAGGCCTTGGTGAAGGCGGGCAGGTCCAGGCCGAGCTCGGCCTGGAGGACGCTGTCCAGCCGGGCGGGGTCGCCCATCGCGCCGACCGCCCGGTAGAGCGCGACGAGGCGCTGCGGTCCGAAGCGGTGCGCGACCGTCTCGCAGGCGAGCCAGGCCTGCTCGTAGGCCTGGGCGATGCCGGCGGCGCCGGCGGCGAAGTCGGCGTCGGCCGGCAGGGCGGTCGGCACCCGGCCCGCGGCGACGTCGCGGGCGAGCTCCGGCGCGATCTGGCGGGCGGTGCGGCCGGCGCCGCGGTAGCCGGTGTAGTCGGCGACGCCCTCGGAGAGCCAGAGCGGCGTCCAGCTGCGGGTGGCCGCGCGGGTGGCGACGTGGGTGGCCTCATGGGTGATCACGACCTGCCGGCCGAGGTCGCTGAGGCCGCGGAAGGCCTCCGGGTTGACCATGATCCGGTCCGCGGGTGTGGCGGCGGGCTCGCCGCCCGCGGCGACGGTGACGGCGGCGATGCCCTGGTAGGAGCCGGCGGCGACGTCGAGCATCCGGGCGAACTGCGGCTCGGTGGCCGGGGTGAGGACGAGCAGCCGGCCGGGCCACTCCCGGCCCCACAGCTCGGAGACGGCGGGCACCGCCTTGTCGGCGACGGCGACCAGCCCGGCGAGCTCCTCGGCGGTGCCGAGGCCGAGCACCAGGCAGTGCTCACCCTGGGCCGCCCGGACCTCGCCGAGGTCCCAGAGGGCGGCGCTGCCGTCCGGCTCGTCCGCGGAGAGCAGCCAGCCGGCCGGGCCCCGGTCGAAGGTGAGCCGCCGGGAGAGCACCGCGGGGTGCTGGTCGACGCCGCGCAGCCGGTGGGCGAGGCCCGCGGTGACGATGATCCGCCCGTCGGCGTCCGGTTCGGTGACGCCGCTGATCCGGTACTCGACGGCGGAGAAGGGCACGGCGGCGGCCCGGACGGCGGCCTGCTCCTGTGCGGCCCGCGCCGCGGGGGCCACCCCGGCGAGCAGGGCGGACCGGTCGGCGCGCAGCAGGACGCGGGCGCGGGCGGCGAGCAGGTCCTCGACGCGGGCCCGGACGCCGGCGCTCGGCGCGCCCTGCGGGTACAGGCCGGCCCGGTCCCCGGTGGCGGGCAGGGCGCGGGGTGCGGAGAGCTGGGCGAGACCGCCGACGGCCAGCAGCAGAGCGGTGCGCCGGGAGATCCGGCCGCCGGCGGGCAGCACGGACCGGCCCGCCGCGGCGCGCCGGGGCAGGTCGGTGACCAGGGGCTCGGCCTCCCCGCCGGACGGGCCGGGCTGCCGGTGGAAGGCGCTCAGACCCGCACCACCCCGCTGACGGGCATGGCACCGACGCTCTCGTAGCGGACCCGGGCTCCGGGGTACGGGGCATGCACGACCACGCCGCCGCCGGCGTACATGCCGACGTGGTGCATGTCCTTGTAGAAGATCACCAGGTCTCCCGGTCGCGCCTCGGACAGGCTGACTCGCCTCCCCGCGTGTGCCTGCGCCTGCGAGGTGCGCGGCAGGGTGACTCCGGCCTGCCGCCAGCTCCAGTACATCAGACCGGAGCAGTCGAACGTGGAAGGGCCGGTGGATCCGTAGACGTAGGGCGAGCCGATCCGGCTGATCGCGGCGGCCAGGGCGGCGGCGGCACGGTCGGAGGAGGGCGGCTGGTCGCCGAGGTCGATCCGGTCGGCGCCGTGCGCTGCGCGGCGGGCCGCGTCGGCGGCGTCGTCCGCGGCCAGCCGGGCGCGTTCGTCGGTGGTGAGGCCGCCGAGCAGCCGCTGGGCGTCGCCGAGCCGGCGCCGGACCTCGTCCTTGTGGTCGGCGAGCGAGCGGCGGACCTCCTCCAGCTCGGCGAGCTTGGCGGTGGCCTCGGCGCGGCGCTGGTCGAGCCGGCGCTGCCGGTCGAGCACCTGGTGCAGGGTGTCGCTCTGCCGGCTGGCGGCCTGGTCGAGGGCGCGGGCGCGGGTGAGGTAGCCGGCCGGGTCGGACTCCAGCATGAGGCGGACGGAGGGGTCGAGCCCGCCGTCGCGGTACTGGGCGGCGGCGGCGGTGGCGAGGTCGGTGTAGAGCCCGTTCAGCTCCTCCTGGCCGGCGGCGACCTGGTCCTGCAGCTGGCCGGCCTCGGTCTGCAGGCGTTTCTGGTCCTCCCCCGCGGCGTTCGCGCGCTCGCTGGCCTGCTCGGCCTCCTCGTAGAGCCGGTCGACCTTCGCCCGGACGTCGGCCGTCCGCCGCCCGGGGTCGGCGGGGGCGCCGTGGGCCGCGGTGCCGACGGTGGCGCCGACGGCCGTGGTCGCCGCGGCCGTGAGCACCAGGGCCCGGGCGAGGGTGTGGCCGCCCGGCAGTTGGGGGCGTCGATGCGCGGACATGCGGCGGCGGCTCCGTTCCTGCGAACGGACGGCCGCCGCCGCCCGGGTCGGGCGGGCGTCCTCGCGGACATCCGGGGGCAGACGTTAGCGAGTCCGGCCGAGCTAGTCCAAACCCTGCCAGCACCGAATATTTGACCTTCAATCGGACATTCTGCCGACTGGGCCGCCGGGTGCGGCAACGGGCGGGGGGCCCGGCCCCCGGGGGGGGGGGGGGGCCGGCGCGGGGGGGGGCTGGCCGGTGGAGTTCCAGCGGCTGGACGACATCCGGGACCGCTTCGGCCCG
>NZ_BAAALD010000141.1:0-13914 GCF_039528095.1 Kitasatospora arboriphila | reverse complement strand
CTGGATCAACAAGATCCAAGTGTCAGGGTGTCCACGTCGCGGGGCAAAGCTCAGATACCGCATCCTGCAACTGCTGGTACTGCATCATTCACCCACTGAACTCAGCCAGCGGGCATCACTCGTGGCGGCCCCTGATACCTGCGGGCCACCGGGCCCGGCCACCGGTCCCGTTGCCTTACTGCACACAACCCCGGCTTCAGAACCCCGTAACCGTGCCGACCTGCGAACCATTTACTGATCCCGGCAGTTCGTGTCTGCCGGGCACTCTCGACTGCTGACTACGAGAGAAACCATAACCGCGCCGACCCGCAATGTCTACTCCGGCCGGGACAGATTTCCCCTCGCCCAGAGGGTCGGTAACCTCCCGCCGCGCGAGGACGGCCGACAGTCGAGCCCCCGCCAGGAGGCCACCGGGCCCCGCCCCAGGAAGTCGGCACTGGAAGAACGAACAGCCAGGACAGCCATACGCGGGGGCAGGACGGATGCACGGCGCCGCAGCAAAACGGCGTCCGCGGACCGGCCGGGGCCGCGGGCGGGCCGGCAGTCACGGACCGGCCGATTACCCGGCCGGATGATCAGCCGACTGCAGGCTGCGAGCCCAAACGTTGCGCAAATGCCGCAACGTTTGGATGGTCCGGTAGCGGACTACGTTCTGTCTTCGATCCGGCGTGCGGCCAGTGGCAGCGGGCGATGCGCTCGCGGAACAGGACGGTGGTGCACATGCACAGGACCACGGACGGTTCGGGCCCGGAGGCGGTACGCCTTGCCGACGCGGACTGCGCAACCTGCCACGGTGCCGGCACCTCACGGCTCGGTCAGCCGTGCGGACCCTGCGGTGTCCGGCTCACCCGGACTCTCGCCCGCCGCATCCTGGCCGCCGACCACCGCTGCTGACACCACCGACCGCCGCCGGCGCACCTCTCGGCGGCCCGCTCCTGCCTGGAGGCTTGTGCCACGTCCGCTGCTCCCGACGGCATGCTGCACCTGGGACCGCCCTCATCAGCATGACGGCGACGCCGTGGCCGAAACGGCTTGACGAAGGACACCGGGGCACCCCTGTGCCACCGGCTGTATCGGTCACACGCCCGCCAGCACGTGCGCTGACCGCCACATCGGCCCGTCGCCGAGCCGGCCGAAAGGCGGATCGCGCCCCGGCCCGTCGAGTCCTTGTCAGGTGTCGGAGTAGCTGAGGTCCCCGACCGTCCAGCTGCTGACGTCCTCGATGGCGATCCGGTACATGCCGCCGGTATAGGGGAGCCCGAAGTTTCCCTGCAGGATCTTCGCCCGGTGCAGGTGGAGATGAGTGGGGCGTGCGGGCGAGGCGTCGACGGGCGGGGTGAACAGGGCGGCGAACGGCTTCAGGTGCTCCGAGGACTGCAGGACCTCTGCAACTCGCTCCCACCACAGGGCCACTGGCGCAAGCCTGCCGGTGATCACGGCTCCGGGAACCACCACGGTCAGCGACATCTGGTTGTTGTGCTCGGACTCGACCATCGCGGCGATGTCGACGAGCAGCCCGTCAGGGTTCGACATGACGTCCAGAATAGGACACCGGCTCCTGCCCTCCCAGACCCCAGGGCTGCGGCCAAGGCGGCCACGGCCAGGAACGGACTCACACACCGAACCAACCGCTTGTGCTGCGCGGTCATCCAGGTCATGTGCGGGATCAACCGCAGCAGGGACTCGCCGCTACCAAGCCTCGACCGCAGGCCGGCCCGTCTTCGCCGTCCCGGCGGCCCGAGACCTGCTGTACCGACGCAGAGCCGTTCGGGACCGCCCAGTGCGGCGGCTCACTGCCATACCGTTCAAGCCGCGCGTTCATCCACTACCGTTCTGCCCGGGTCATGACGCGTGCCCCGCGGCGTGGGCCCGGGCCCGGCCAACTTCCCGTTGACCGGACCGTGCCCACGCTCCCGCCCCAGCCCGCAGTTGCGCCCCATGGTCGCCACGCGACAGCCCGCGCCGCGCGGGGCAGGGACGTCGACACGGTTTCTGCGAGATCCACCCGTCGGACTACCGCTCCTGAGGACCGGATCGCCCAGGCCGCTCTCAGCGCGCAACTGCCTCTTCCCGCCAGGATCCCGCGGGGGCCTGCCTACCGTTCGCCTGCGCGGGTGGCAGCGCTGCCGGGCCCGGCGGGAATCCCGCAGGCTCCGGGCGGCACTGCCCCTTGTCTCAGGCCGTCGAGAGCAGGCGCCCTTTGCTGCGTGTTGACGCCCGTGGCCAGTCCTAGAAGCTGAGCAGGCCGATGACGTGGCCGTCGTGGTCCACCACCGGCCAGGTGTCCAGGCCGCGGGCACACATGGTGGCGGCCGCGGTGGCGGCGGGCATGCCGGTAGTTGCGAACGGGGCGCGGTCGAAGACCACGTCGCGTACCGGGGTGCGCTCGATGTACCAGGACCGAGCCTGGAACGGCGCCAGGTGCAGGCGGGTCAGCAGCCCGGCGCAGCGGCCGTCCTCAGCGCGGACCAGGAGGTGGTCCGCGCCGGAGCTCTGCAGGATGTCCATCGCCATGTCGACCATGACGTCGTCGCTGATCTGCAGCTCCGGGGGGTTCATGAGGTCGCCGACCGTGGTGGTGCTCGTGGGGTATTCGAGGGTGATGGTCATGGACAGGCTCCTTCGTGTCTCTCCCGCCGGGGCCGGCGGTGATCGGGGCACTAACGGTGGGAGCGGCGGGTGTGGTCCGCCGGAGCGGGCCGCGGCACTGCTGACGGACTCCGCGTGCGGCCGTCGCGGGCAGCCGGTGTCGCCGACCGGCGAACCGCGCGGGCCCGGTCCGCACGGCGAGCCGGGCCCGGCAGCTGCTACACGGAGAGTGCTATGCGGCGGCGAGGCGCCCGGGGGCCGTGCTGCGGGAGCCGTTGGCGGTTTGCGGGTTACGGTCGGCATAGGCGCGGCGGCCGCGGCGCGTGGACGGGCTGCGGCGCGGCCGCTCGACGACGGGGTCGGCGATCACGGTGGGGATGCCGGCGGGTACGCGGGCGCCGGTGATGCGGGCCAGGTTCTCATCGCCGGCGCTGACCCTGGTGGTGACGGGGGTGATGGCGGCCGTGGTCATCATGCGGGCCATCTCGCGGCGCTGATTGGGCAGGACGAGGGTGACGACGGTGCCGGACTCGCCGGCCCGGGCGGTGCGTCCACCCCGGTGGAGGTAGTCCTTGTGGTCGTTCGGCGGGTCCAGGTTGACGACCAGGTCGAGCCCGTCGACGTGAATGCCGCGGGCGGCGACGTTGGTCGCGATCAGGGCCGTGACCTGGCCGGTGCGGAACTGTTCCAGGGTGCGGGTGCGCTGGGGCTGTGACTTGCCGCCGTGCAGGGCCGCGGCCTTGACCCCGTTGGCGAGCAGTTCCTCCACCAGGCGGTCCGCGCCGTGCTTGGTGTCGATGAACATGATGACCCTGCCGTCGCGGGACGCGATGTGGGCGATCGTGGCGTTCTTGTCGAAGTTCTGTACGTGCAGCACGTGGTGCTCCATGGTGCTGACCGCCGCCGCGGACGGGTCCACCGAGTGCGTGACCGGGTCCTTGAGGAAGCGCCGCACCAGGCGGTCGACGTTGCGGTCCAGGGTGGCGGAGAACAGCATCGTCTGGCAGCCTTCGGCGACCTGCTCCAGGAGTTCGGTGACCTGCGGCAGGAAACCCATGTCGGCCATCTGGTCGGCCTCGTCGAGCACCGTGACGGCGACCCCGTCCAGCTGGCAGTCGCCGCGCTGGATCAGATCTTTGAGTCGGCCGGGGGTGGCTACCACGACCTCCGCGCCGCGGTTCAGCGCCTGTGCCTGCCGGCCGATCGACATCCCGCCCACCACGGTCGCAAGGCGGAGTCGTACCGCGTGGGCGTAGGGGGTGAGAGCCTCGGTGACCTGCTGCGCGAGCTCACGGGTGGGGACCAGCACCAGGGCGAGCGGGCGGCGGGGCTCGGCGCGGTGTCCGGCGGTGCGGGCCAGCGCGGCGAGGCCGAACGCGATGGTCTTGCCGGAGCCGGTGCGGCCTCGTCCGAGGACGTCGCGGCCGGCCAGCGAGTTCGGCAGCGTCGCGGCCTGGATCGGGAACGGCTCGGTGACGCCTTGGCGGGTCAGCTCCGACAGCAGGACCTTCGGAATGTCCAGTTCGTCGAAGGACTTGACGGCCGGCAGTGCCGGGGTGGTGCTCACCGGCATCGCGAACTCGCCCTGCGGGGAGGAGCCCTGACGGGCGTTGCGATCGGAGGTGCGCCGGCCGCCGTAGAAGGAGCTGCCGCCGGAGCGGGATCCGTAGGCGCCGGCGGAGCGGGAGTTGGCGTTCTGGTACGAGGAGCGACTGGAGCGGTTCATGCGGGAAACCTTCCTAGGCGGCACGTCACGAGGAAGGCTCCGTGACGCGGGGCGCCGGCGGAGACCGCAAGGGAACGGGCCGAGAGATGCGACGGGTGGAGCGTGGACGGTAGAACCGTGCGGCACGTCACCTACGGTCGGCACTCACCGAACAGGGCGGGAGCGAAGAACCTCGAACCGTGAGATGTCACGGTAGGGCGCCGATCCGCACGCGGCGCTGTGCGCCTCGCATGGGGATGGCCGCCGGTGGCGGAGCCAGAGAGCCTGAACGACCGGGGAATGCGTCGTGGCGCAATGTCGAGGGGCCCGCACCGGGCATCATGTACGCGGTGCGGGCCCCTCGCTGCTAGGCGGGTGCCGTGGCAGAAAAACTACAGCGGACGAATGTTCTCGGCCTGCGGGCCCTTCTGGCCCTGCGTAACGTCGAACTCGACCTTCTGGCCCTCGAGCAGCTCGCGGAAGCCGTTGGCGTTGATGTTCGAGTAGTGGGCGAAGACGTCGGGGCCGCCACCCTCCTGCTCGATGAAGCCGAAGCCCTTTTCCGCGTTGAACCACTTCACAGTGCCATTAGCCATAAAGAAATCTCCTTCAAGGGGGCTGTCCGAAGCACGCACCGCGCGGGCTTCGAGTCGCCGCGATGAGCACCCACCCGGGGAAGAGCCGGGAAACAAAAATGCGCCTGCGATACATCAGCAGGCGCACACAAAGTTCATGGGAACCACTACTGCAACTATCGACGAGCCTAGCAGGCTCGAGTGCGCGGCGGTGGAATATTCCGCCCCGGTCGTGTCGGCGCCGCCCGCAAGACGGCACCACTGCGGCGCCACAGCCGCCAACAGGCATTCGCGCCAGGGTAGTTGCCCAGCATGGCCGCAGGATCAGACCGAGCCGGGGGGACAGGCGCCCGGCGCAGAGCGGCGCGCAGCGGGCGGCCGCCAGTCGGCGGGGACGGTCGCCCCGGCAGCCCGGGACGGGCCGGCTGCACCGCGCCCCGCCGTTTACATCCACCGGAAGGTGGACCGTGGCGGTCGGGATTCCGCTCCAGCGAATGCGATTCTCCGGAAAGCCCCGGTTCCACATTTCCGGCGCATACTGCTCGACTTTGTTCGGAACTCCTTCCGGTGACGGCCGACGGCTCAGCCTGGCTCCTCGGCATCGCCGTCAGGCGGACCGGCGATCGGCGGCGCCGGCTGTGCTCATGACGGGTAGCGGGGCCGTGCACGGAATCCCTGTCCTGATCCCTGTCCTGGTGATCGTTCCGGGCGCTCTGACCGCGCGTCCACGAACAGGCCACCGACCTGGATTCAGGTCACATACCCGGCTCCTCGGGATAGACGGGAATCTCATAGCCCTGGTCACGGAGCCACTGGCAGGTTGCCGCGGCCCGGTAACTGCTGTCGAAGGACGGAAATGAGTCGTCGGCCTTCTCCGCGGCCCGAACGCCCCTCTCGTCATCCTTCATCCTTTGCACCACCGCGTCGGCGATCCGGGCGGCCGTGTCGCCGCCGAGGTCGCCGTGCTCACGCCAACGAGTCAACCGTTCGCTGGCCTGCAGGGCCCGCCGCGAACTCTCGGCGGCGTGCTCAGAACCGACCGCGGCCACCGCCGCCTCATTGGCCGACCGTAGCCATTGGCCAAGGCAGTCGGTGATGACCTGCTGGGCCAGAGTGGCCCGCCATTCGTCCCGCTGCTGATCGCCGTCCATGTACCTGCAGTCTACCGAGAAGGACCAACTGGGCGTGTACTTCTCTCGATTGCTGGTGTCGGCCTGGAAGGCAGGCAGGACGGGACGCCGCGTGTGGCAGTCTCCGTCATGCGGGTGCGTCGAGCGGGCGTAGCCCAGGCGGCGATGGCGAGTGGCTGGGACGGTGGGGTCAGGGTATGCGGCCGGCAGGTGGCGGGGTTGCGCTGGGGGGCACCAGGAGGAGGCGCTGGAGGCCGTCGTGCGGGGCCTGACGCCCCGTCCCGGGCGGCCGGTGCCGGCGGGTGGTCTGCGGGTGACGGTGCAGATGGCCACCGGCTCGGGGAAGTCGTTCGTGGGGGCGGCGGCTGGGCAGAGGCTGGCGCCGCACGGGGCGGTGCTGGTGGTGGTACCGACGCTGGATCTGCTGGTGCAGATGATCGGCTCCTGGCGGGCCGCCGGCCGGTCCGGGGACATGTTCGCGGTGTGCTCGCTGATCGACTCCGAGCTGCCCTACGGGGTGAAGGCGACGACCAGTCCGCTGATGATCGGCATGTGGCTCGACCTGGCGGCCGCCCGCCGCCGGCCGGTGACACCGTTCGCCACCTACGCCTCGGTCGGGGCTGTCGCCGTGCTCGGCGAGAAGGTCCAGTAGCAGCCGGTAGCCGGCCGCGTCGTCGGTGATTCGGCGCTTGGCCAGGAGCTCACCCAGCTCGTTGACCAGGGCGACGTCGTGGTGTGACTCCGCCCAGTCGATACCACAGAAGATCTTCAACCGACTCTCCCAACGTCGCCTGTTTTCGCAGGTCACGAGCACATGCGGGTCAGACGGCGCCCTAATCCCAGGACTCGACGGTCCGCCATCTCAGTAGCCGTTCATGACACCAGCGCGCCCCAGGGCCCCTGTCCGTACCAGAGCTCGAAGGCTCGCGGAGATCAAGAAAGGGGTCAGCCCTGGAACGGGCTCGTACCACGACCGCGGAAACACGATCACCGGCGGGTTTCGCGGCGGCCCGAGGACGCCGGACCGTGCCGCTCTCTGCTCAGACCTCGTCGGCCAGGGGTTGCCCAGGCATCAGTCCGGCACCCACGCGACCACCACGAAACCCACCGCCACGACAGCACCGCTCTTTGAGAAGGCCTCGCAGGCTCGGGGGGATCCAGATGTCTGTCGCGTCAAGCGCTCCGGAAGCCCAAGCCGGGTGTTCCGAGAAGCGCCTTCACACAGGATTAGGGGTTGCCGGGATTCCGGCAGACCTTGACAACGGCCCGTGACCTGCCCCGTCCAGTGGTGGGCTGGTGGTCGGGGAGTTGGTGGGGGAGGTGGTCGGGGAAGCGGAGGGGGAAACCACGACCCTTGACGGGCCCTCCAAGGCGCTTCGGCGGGGGCGAGAACACCGGTCGGGTCTGCCAGCGGGTTGGTCTGGTGTGGGCGGGACCTGGCAGGATCTGGGCGCGCCCGATTCGCCATTGCCTGGGCGCGCGGCTCCCGGGCCGGGTTCGACGAGGTCATCCGACATCCGGCCCCGGGGCCGCGAACCGGCCCGGCCGTGGCCGGCCGGGGTGCGGGTCACAGTGGTGCGGGGCCGGTGCCGTGGATGGTGAGGGTGGCGGTCGGGCGGTCCAGGGCCTCGACGGAGAAGGTGCTCGCGGTGTCGCCGAGGACCAGGTAGGGGGCGGCGGCGTAGAGGACGGTCTCGGCGGCGGTTTCGCTGTCGAAGTGCAGGCGGCCGGCCCATTGCTCCAGGCCGGGGTAGGGGGATGTCCCGTGGCTGTCCGGGTCGGTCCAGCAGCGCAGGTTCGCCCGGCAGCGGTAGACGTCCCCGCTGGCGTGCACGGTGGCGTCGCCCTGGTGGAAGCGTGGCTCCATGGCCCCAGTCTCGGGCCACCGGCCGCGACCCGCCCTCCCCGCCCCACCCCGCCCCATCCCGGGCGCATGAAATGCCACTTTTCGGGCATAAGCCGCTTTCATCACTTTTAACGCAAAATTTGCCGACCTGTGGAGGCCGTCGTGCCGGAGCCCGAGATAACGCCGGAAGAGATCGCCATGGTCCACGAGTACGTGGAGATCCCGCCCGGGCTCGCGATGGACCGCCTCGACGTCCAGCGGGCCCGGCTCGCGAAGGCCGTTGGCGGCTGGTACCGCAAGGCCGGCCCCGGCCTGTACCAGATCGTCACCAGGACACCGCGCCCCGGCTGGCACCATCCCGACCTGCCGTAGCCCCCCCGCCCCCGCCGAGCACGACCGGGCGCCCACGCAACAAACGGCCCGATCCGGCCCCACCAGGCGTTCGACCGGACCCGGCCGCGCCTGCCGACGTCGGAATTCGCAACCGGCCCGATTGGCGAATTTCGCAAGCCAATACGCACCCACGACAGAGCCCAACGCGTAGGGGAGCCCGTGCGCGCACGCGAGAGGCGCGGCGCCCTCGGGTGTCAGAAAGGCGGGGGCCGACGCCGTACACGAGCAGGAACGGGCCGTCCATGTCGATGACCGTCACGGCGGCGAACCGGCCCTGGACGAGGACGAGGGCATGGCGCTCGTCGGATGCGAACCAGGCGCTCACGGCGTCGTCCTCATTGTCCAAGCGGAGCTTGCCCTCCCACTGGCCCACATCCTGCGGCCCGCAGGCCGGTCCGGGGGTCTGCGCCGGGGCGGGGGCCGGCTCTGTCCACCAGACCAGCAAGGCCCGGCACCGGTACTCCGCTCCGCCGATGTGCAGGACGGCATCGCCGTCGTAGGAACGCTCGCTCACGCCCTCTAGCGTGGAGTCGGCCGGAAGAGCCCGCACGGCCATGGACCGGGGCCACAGCGTCCCGGGCCTCCCGTAGACGGCTTCGCTGCCCCTTGGAGACCGGGAGCCCGCTGCCGGCTATGGACAACATCAGCAGCCTCGCTGGCAACCACGCAAACTCCCTGGACAAAGCCGCGTTTCCCTGGACAAAGGCCACTGCACGCGGTCCCCGCTGGTGGATTCGCCAGCAGCGTCGCCGATCGCAGGCCACTCCGTGGGCAGCTCTGTAGGCGACCTGGTCGGTCTGGTGTCCCACGGGTGGGAGACCAGACCGAACGGGGTGGGTCCGGGCCGTCCCTAGTGCTGTGACCGAAAAGGTTCACCGGGTCGGCGGTGGTGGGAGTTCGGCCCGCTGCACCCCGCGAGTTCGGGGCGCGTGCCCGGACGTCCAGGCGGATGCGCCCCGCCGCGGTCGCTGGCCGCGTACCGGCTCCTGCGGGACCAAGTGCTCACCACCCTGCGACGTCACCGGCGGTGCCGCGACGTTCCGTCAGTCGCACAGGGCTGCCGCTTGTGCCTCCACCAGTCCCGTGCTCCGAGGGACACCCTGCTCGCCCTTCAGGTCGGCCCCGAGATCGAAGACGTTGACGGCGAGGACCAGCTGCCGCTCACCGTCGACGGTGGTGAGCGAAATGCTGGTGAAACCGGGTCCGCCGCCGTCGGTCGCCCAGACACTGACCGGCTTGGCGTCCGGCCCCGAGCCGCACGGCAGATCGAGGTGCTGCACACCGAGTCCGTACGCCGCCCGCATCTCGGGGAACTGCACCGTGGTCAGGAGTTCGCGCTGCTGTGCGGGGCGTAGCAGCTTGCCGGTGAACAGGGCCCGGTGGAAGCGGGCCAGGTCGTCGACCGTGGAGATCATGGCGCCGGCGGTCCAGTCGTACGACGGGCTGAACCGGGTGACGTCCTGTCCCTGGAGGTCGTAACCGTGCAGGTGAGGGCCGTGAATGGTCGGGTCGGTCAGCGGGAAGGAGGTGTCCTTCAGGCCGAGTGGGGCGAGAATCCGTCGACGGATCTCGTCGGGCGCGCTGTGGCGTGTGACCGCCTCGATTACCAGACCGGCGAGCAGGTAGTTGGTGTTGGAGTACTCCCAGCGGTCGCCGGGCGCGAAGAGCGGCTCGTGCCGGACGGCTCGGGCGATCACCTGCCGCGGGGTGTAGACGTAGCCCCAGTCGTGGCGCTCCAGGTAGGGGGCGAAGAACTCCGCCTCGGTGGTGGGGTCGTAGATGCCCGAGGTGTGGTTGAGCAGCTGTCGGACGGTGATGGCCCGGCCGTCGTTGCCGTTTCCCCGGACCACGCCGGGCAGCCACTTCTCGACGCTGTCGTCCAGGGAGAGCCGTCCCTCGCCTTCCAGCTGCAGAAGGACCGTCGACACGAACGACTTGGTGTTGCTGGCGATCCGGAACCGCTGGTGTGGCCGGGCCCGCTCGCCGCTCGCCGTGTCCGCGAGTCCGGCCGCCGTCCGCGACTCCCGCTCTCCGCGCCTGGCATACGCCACGACTCCCGGGAATCCGTCCGCGACCGCCTGCTCGATGCCCTCCGTGAGGCCGGCGGGTGGCGGTGCCGGCATCCGCTCAGCAGCGGCCGTCGCCGGGAGGAACCCCGACACCGCCACCACGCACATTCCCACCCACAGTGCTGCTGCCCCCGTACGCGCCCTCATCGATCTCCCCTGCTTGTGGTGTCCGTCCCCGTTCACGTCCAGCGTGCCGGGCCGCCGCACCACTTACCCATCCTGCTGGCACCCGGGTTGGCACGGCGGTTTTCCCCACCCCTCGACCGTCCTGCCTCCACCGCCTGCGTGCAGGAGAGGTCTGACCAGCGAGGGCTCGCCCTTGCCGACCCGGTGAACCTTCTCGGTCACAGCACGAGGGCGTGTATCGAAAGCACAGACAGGCCGGGCGGGGTGATGCCCCGGTCCGGCCCGTCCGTTCTCTGCTAAAGGTCGAGCTGATGCTGGTGTGTCGTGTGCGTGGGTGTGTAGCCGAGATCGTCGTTGATCCGTCGCATGTGCGCGTTGCTGTCGGCGGTGTCGGTCAGGAGGCCATCGAGGTCCGGATAGTCCCTATGGGCTTGTCGGATCGACTCGGCCTTCATCCATCGGCCGAGGCCGTGACCACGGTGCTCGGGCAGCACGCCCGTGCCGTAGTGCTGGCCGTCACCTGCGCCGTTGCCGGGGATGACGAGTTCGGTGAACCCGGCGATCGAGCCGTCGGAGGCGTCGATGGCGACGACGGTGTGCAGGTGGTCGCCGCGCTGTTCGACGGCCTTCGCCGCGGCCCGCACGCGGTCCACGTCCCAGGCCACGGTGCCGTACTCGGCGTCGTCCATGGGCATGTCGTCCATGGCGCGGCGTGAGGCGGCGAACGTCCGGGCGAGGTCGTCGGGGACGGTTCCCTGCCATGACGTCAGCCGGTAGCCGGGGTGCGGACGCTCGACGATTCCGGCGAGGACGGTGGTGTCCACGTCGGCCATCGCCAGGCGGGTGTACCTGAAGGTGAGGACCTTCCGGAAGCCGCGTGCCGCCAGGAAGTGGTCGCCGGGCGATCCGGCTTCGGCCTGCGCGACGACGCGGCGTCGGGCATTGTCCCGGGCGGTGGCCACGGCGGTGTTGAGGAGCCGGGAGCCGACGCCCTTGCGGCGCTCCGCGGGATGAACGCGGAGGTCGAGCTCGGCGAGGTGCTCTTGTCCGCCGTCGAGCAGGCGCAAGAAGGCGGTCCCGGCAGGGATGGAGTCCGCATCCGAGGCCAGCCAGACGAGACGCCGGCCGTGCGGCCCGTGAGCGGGGTCGGTCAGTGGGGTGATGCGAAGGGACAAGGTGTCTCCGTCGAGAGGAGGTGGCAAGGATCAGTACGCGAGCTCAACTCCTGGGCACTCGTGCGCATGTGCTCCACACCTCCTGGTCGACAGCGCCGGCCTGCACCGATGCGGGCGGCTGGGCGAACCTAGCTGGCCGCCGGACCCCTGGGCAACGGATTACCGAAAAGGCGGTGCGGGTTTGTGGTCACAGCCACTCGTTGATGGCCGCGACGAGGACGGTCGCCTCATAGCGGACCGCGAGCTTGATGCCCCTATGGTTTTCAAGCCGGCCAGGAGTGGGTGCCTGCGTCGAAGCGGGTGATGAGTCGGTGGATCTCTCGTGCGATGTAGCGTTTGAGGCAGCGGAGTGCTTCGCGTCGGGTCTTGCCTTCGGAGACGCGCCGGTCGATGTAGCCGCGGGTGCGGGCGTCCCATCGGAGGCGGGCCAGCACGATGGTGTAGAGGGCGGAGTTGGCCTGCCGGTCTCCGCCCCGGTTGAGGCGTCGCCGCTGGGTTTTCCCGGAGGACGCCTCGACCGGGCTGACTCCGCATAGGGCTGCGAAGGACGCTTCGGTGTGCAGCCGTTCCGGGTTGTCGCCGGCCGCGACCAGCAGGGTTGCGGCGGTGTCCGGGCCGACGCCGTAGCACTCGAGGAGTTGCGGGTTGTGCCGTGCGATGACCTGCGTGATCCGCGTGGTGAGATCGTCGATCTCCTCGGTGAGGTGTTGGATCCGGCGGGCGAGCAGCTTCAGGGTGTGGGCTGCGGCGCCGGTGGTGTCCGGCGCCGAGTCGTCCAGCTCCGTGCAGGCCCGTATGAGCTTGGGATTGCTCAGGCCGGCGAGGGATTCGCGCAGGCAGGGGCTGGTGGCCACGAGAACGGCTTTGAGTTGGTTGATGGCCTGGGCACGGGACTTGGTGGCCGAGTTCTTGGCAATCTCGAAGAGTCTGAGCATCTCTACCGGGCCGTCGCCGGCCTTCGCGTCGGCGGTCGCCCGGCCGGTGATCACCGCGCGGGCCGCGGCCTCGGCATCGATGGTGTCGTTCTTGCCCCTGCGCCGCCGGGTGGCCTTGTCGGGCTGGTTGACCTCGACGACGGTGACGCCTTGCGCGCGGAGGTGTCTGCCGAGGGCGGCGCCGTAGGAACCGGTGCACTCCACTCCCGCTCGATCGAGGCGGCCCGATGTGCGTGCCCAGTCCAGCAGAGACCTGTAGCCGTCCGCCGTGGCGGGGAAGCTCCGACTGCCCATGAACGCTCCTGCAGCTGTGACCACGGCAGCGACGTGAACGTCCTTGTGGGTGTCGACGCCCAGCACGATCTCGGGGACGTCCTGGTGAAGCGCAACGGGCTGGGCCATCCTGGTCATGGTCACCTGTCTCCTGTAGCGATGGGGCTGGAGTGGCCGCTGCCGGGTCGGTCAGGGCGGTCAGGACTGTGACGGTGCCTGTCGCGAAGGCCCCTATCGGGACACGCCCGCCGATCCGACGGCAGCGGATGCCGCTCCGGACAGTGGCCGACAGATCAAGCGCAAGGCACCACGGCCAGTCGTATCGCGGGTCAGACCACCGCCCGAACCGACATCCACATCCTCACAGTCGTATCTCGTGGCCACGGCGCGATGCCTTTTGAGACGATTGATGCCGCATTCGACCGCATGCCGAGCCTTGTAGTCCTCGGCGTCGAACTTGGGCGGCCGGCCGCCGCGAGCGCCGCGTCTCTTGCGGTTGCGAGCCTGGTCGGCCTTGTCCGGGATGGTGCAGCGAATGCCACGTCGGCGCAGGTAGGCGCGGTTTCTGCGGGAGGCGTACGCCTTGTCGGCCCGCACGCGATCGGGGCAGACGCGTGGCCGGCCCGGTCCGATGCGGGGCACGCGAACCTTCTCCAGCACCGGTTCGAACTGCGGCGAGTCTCCACGCTGCCCGGCCGTCACCACGATCGACATGGGCTTCTGCCCCTGCTCAACGGCCAGGTGCAGCTTGGTGGTGAACCCACCGCGCGAACGCCCCAGCCCGTGATCACCAGGCTCGGCAAAGACACCACCCGGCGACTCCTTCTGCAGGTCACCCCGCTTCCGGGCCCCGGCCGCATGCTGATGGGCACGGCACACCGTGGAGTCGACGCTCAGGTCCCACGCGATCGCACCCTTCGCGTCAGCCAGGGACTGAGAAGCCATCTCATTTGGTGATTCTGCGGTGGCAGATGAGGGTGGTGGCGAAGGCTGCGAAGTGGTCGGCTTTGCGTTCATAGCGGCGGTGGAGTCTGCGGAAGCCACCGAGCCAGGCGACGGTGCGCTCGATGACCCAGCGGTGCCGGCCGAGGCGGGTCG
>NZ_BAAALD010000140.1:0-13944 GCF_039528095.1 Kitasatospora arboriphila | reverse complement strand
CGGCCGGGCACGGCGAAAGCGGCGGCCACGAGGGCGGCGGCGAGCACGGGAGCGGAAACGGCGGGGACGGGAACGGCGGGGACTCCGGGTCGTCGACCAACTCGTCCTCCCACACGTCGGGTTCCTCGGATTCCTCGGGCGGCAGCGGGTCCTCCGGCGGATCGAACTCCTCGGGTTCATCCGGAACTTCGACTCCGTCCGGAAGCGGCGCGTCCGGCGGTGGTTCGTCGGGCAGTGGTTCGTCGGGCAGTGGTTCCTCGGGGAGCGGGCGGCCGAGCGGCGGGGACGCGAGCACGGGCACCGACCACACCTCCTCGGGCGGGCCGTCC
The DNA here is from genome assembly GCF_039528095.1 of Kitasatospora arboriphila. Taxonomy (NCBI): domain Bacteria; kingdom Bacillati; phylum Actinomycetota; class Actinomycetes; order Kitasatosporales; family Streptomycetaceae; genus Kitasatospora; species Kitasatospora arboriphila. The sequence goes on along the minus strand of NZ_BAAALD010000140.1, from coordinate 13,615 downwards.
GGGGCGGGCGGCGACTCCGGTTCGCACGGCAGCAGCGACGGCGGCTCCTCGTCCTCGACCCGGCACGGCAACGACGGCCGGGACAACCGGAGTTCGACACCACTCGACCCGTTCGGCACCCGGCTGTCCCCCGACCCGGCACCCGCCCCTGCCGCCCACCACACCCCGGCCGGAGGCGGCGACGGCACCCCGCCGCCCTCCGGCTCGCACACCCCGTCCGCCGGCCCCGACACGCACACGGGTACGGACGGTCGACCGTCCACCGGTTCGGACGGACCCACCCCGGCGCATACGGGTACGGACGGTCGACCGTCCACCGGTTCGGACGGACCCACCCCGGCGCACACGGGTACGGACGGCCGGTCGACGCCGGCTTCGGACGGGCCGGCTGCGGCGCGGCATGATTCCTCGGACGGGCCTGCGCCGGCGCGGCACGAGGGTGTGGATGCGGGTCCGGCGCACACGGGTACGGACGGCCGGTCGACGCCGGCTTCGGACGGGCCGGCTGCGGCGCGGCATGATTCCTCGGACGGGCCTGCTGCGACGCGGCACGAGGGTGTGGATGCGGGTCCGGCGCACACGGGTACGGACGGCCGGTCGACGCCGGCTTCGGACGGGCCGGCTCCGGCGCGGCATGATTCCTCGGACGGGCCTGCGCATGCCGGTGACGGGCATGCGGAGCGGTCCGGTGCGGACACCGCGCGGCCGGGTCCCGTCCCGGCGCACACCACGCCGGATGCCGCCCCCGCGCCGTCCCACGGTGGGCCGCAGCACGCCGGGGAGGGGCAGTCGCCACACGGCACGCCGGACTCCCGTCCGGGGCCGGCGCCGTCCCATCCGACCCCCGACTCCACACCCGCCCCCGCGCACTCCGGAGACTCCCGTCCCACGTACGGGCCGGTGCGCGGTGACGACGGCGTGGCCACGCCTCCGCACGGTGGCGGCGACCGCGGCACGCCCTCGTACGGGCCGGTGCGCGGCGGGGAGGCGGCCCCCGCGCCCGTGCACGCCTCCGACGGCGGCGCGTCCCGGCCGGGTGGGGACGTCCCCGGCCAGCAGCACCGTTCCGGCCCGACGCCGGACTCGGCGCCCGACCACCACACGCCGGCCGGCACGCCGGCACCGGACTCGACGCCTGGTCCGCGCAGTGAGGGCGAGGGCCGGGGTGTGCCCTCGGGCGGCGGTGTTCCGCACATGCCGTCGGCGGGGATCCCGTCGGCGGGCGTGCCGTCCGGGGGAGCGGACCACTCGCGCCCGTCGGCCTCCTCCTCGGACGGTCCGCACCGCGCCACGGTGGAGACGGCCTCCACGGCGGTCGCCGATGCCCCGCCGACGCACAGCCCGGCCGCGGTTCCGGACACCGGCCCGGGCCAGCCCGGCCCGTCCGGCCAGAACCCGGGCACGCCCACGCCCACGGCCGCCGGTCCGATCGGGACCGGTCCCGTGCCGGGTGCGGGCGCGCCGGGCGCCGGGACGCCGTCCGGCGGTACCCCGCCGCGGCAGGGTGGCCCCGTGCCCCGTACGGGCACCGGTGGTGACGGGCCGTCGACCGCCCGTCCGGCGACCGTCCCCGGTCAGTCCACGGGCCGCCCGGAGCACGGCGACCGTCCGAACGGCCTCGGCCCCCGGCCAGGTGCGGACCGCCCCGGCGCGGACCGTCCGTCCGCCACCCCGCGGCCCGACGCCGACCGCCCCTCGCGTCCGGATCCCCGGACGGCAGACCCCCGGACGGCCGACCCCCGCAGTGCGGACCCGCGCGACACGGGTCCGCGGCCTTCCACCGACCGCCCGACCGGTGCCGCGCCGCGCCCGGACACCGACCGTCCGGACCACGGCAGGCCGGAGGACCACGGCAAGGGCTCCGAGCAGCCCGAGCCCGAGGACCACGGCAAGCCCGAGGACGGCAAGTCCGAGACCGGCAAGCCCGAGGACCACACCGGGGCCGACCAGCAGCACGACCGCGACCCGGCACAGGACGCGGACTCCCGTGCCGACCAGGACGGCCGTCCCGATGCGGACACGCCGCCGCACGAGCGCCCGCTCTCCGACAGCCGTCCGTACGACACCCCCGGCGGCCTGGCCCGGGTCGAGGAGCACCACCAGCAGGAGCTGGAGCGGCGCATCCCGCGGAACCCGGACGGCACCCCGCAGCGCCACCCCGACCCGTACGGGGACTGGCCGGGAGCGGTGAACGGCGACGGGCACCGCGAGCCCGGCCGCGACAACAACTGCCTGGACGTGGCGCTCTCCAGCGCCGACACGTACAGCGGCAACCCGACGGCCGCGGCGGCCCGCACCGACGACGGCAGCCCGGACGGCGAGCGGGGCGGCCGGGACCGCGCAGAGCGCCAACTCGGTGCGCCCTTCCGGGACCTGGGCAACGGCGACCGGGCGTTCCACCGCCTGGAGGACACCCTCCGGCAGTCCGGGCACGGCTCCCAGGCGGTGATCGTCACCCAGGACGCGCACGGTCGCGCCCACGCCTGGAACGTGGTCAACCACAACGGCAAGATCGTCTACCTCGACAACCAGACCGGCGCCCGCAGCGACAAGCCGCTCCACAACGGCGACCACGGCGTCTTCGCCATCCCGCTGGACTCCGACCGCCGCCCGATCCCGTCCGACCACCACGGAGACGGCGCCGACCACCGTTCCGGCGCGGCCGACCGCCCGGACCACACCAAGGATCCGTCCAAGGACCGGGACAGGGACCGCGACACCGGCGACGCCCGCAAGAACCCCGGTGACCCCGCCGACCGCCCCGGCGACTCCGACCGCCGTCCCGCCGACCCCGCCGGCAAGCATCCGGACGACATGGAGGTCGACCACGATCCGGACCACCCGGACGACGAGTCGATGGCGGACGCCGATCACGAATCCGACCACGACCCGGATCACGACTCCGAGGCCGACCGGCCCCGCGGTTCGGCGGACTACGACGACGCCCAGGACCGCGAGCACACCCACTACGGGATGAAGGGCGACAACCTCCAGCGGGACATGCGGAGCACGGAGGACGGCGCTCCCCACCGCGATGTCCGGCAGATCACCCTGGACCGGGCGTTCGCGTTCCTGGACGGCCACGTCGACAACCACAACATCGCCAACCTGCTGCACGAGACGGCCCAGCAGAACAAGAACGACCCGCAGGGCGTCGGCTTCACCAAGAAGGAGCTCAGCGAGCGGCTGCCGGGCTTCGCCGACCTCAACCGCAACGAGCAGGCCGCGGTCGTCGGTGTGCTCGGCCGCCTGAGCCCGGCCGTCCACACGCGGTACGGCGTCGGTGCCAGCCCGGAGCGCGTCGCGGACCCCTACCGCTACCGCGACGACGTCGACCGGTCGCACTTCAGCGAGGAGGAGCAGGGCAAGCTCAAGAACGACGCGGGCGCCGACGACAAGTCGACCCGCGGCATGATGGCCCGCCGGAAGAAGAACTTCTGGGCCAGCCCCTCGGCGAAGACCCAGGAGAACTACCAGCAGGGCCAGACGACCCCCGACGCGAAGTACATCACCGGCGTCCGGGACCACCTGATCCTCAAGCGCCTGGAGGAGCGGCACCCGGGGCAGGACACGTACACCCCGGAGCAGGTCAAGCAGGTGGTGAAGGAGCTCGACGCGACGCTCAAGCCCGTCGGCAAGGGCATCCACCGGCCGGACTTCTCCGGCAAGAACTACGCCGTCGTCGAGGTCACCAGGATCCGCGACGAGAACGACATGGAGGTCGACGGCGCCGACCACGACCCGGACGCGGACACCCGGTACGTCGTCGACTCCTCGTACGGGGCGAGCCGCAAGGACGTGACGACCGAGCACTCCGAGCCGCACATCGGACGCTGGCTCACCCGGCTCAACGAGCGCGACGGCACGGACGACTGGCAGCCGCTCACCCTGCACACCGAGCGCGAGCCCTGCGGAAAGGGCCAGGGGCACGCCCACTGCTCGGTCTACCTCACGGAACCGAGCATGGACGGCGTCAACGTCTCCTACGCCACCGGCTACCGCAAGGGCGAGATGGAGGAGGGCGCCGAGCACGACGCGGAGACCGTGCAGCGGATGCTGGAGGAGGACAATCAGCGGTACCTGAACCGGATCGGCGACCTCTGGCTGAAGATGGCCGAGTCGGGTGCGCTGAACCAGCCGTCGACCACCGCCGCGCCGGCCCCGGCCGCCACCTGAGGAGACTGGACATGAACGTGCACGACGCGCCGGGCGGCGTCCCCGACACCGCCTGGCTGGAGCAGGTCTTCGGCGCGGACGGCGTCTGGCGGCCGACCGCGGAGCAGCTGCCGGAGTCGCTCACCCACGAGCCGACCCGGGCGTTCCTCACCGAGGTCGGCCTGCCGTGCGCCAAGGTGGGGCGGATCGGTCTGGACTCGCTGTTCCTCCGCGAGGAGGGTCTGTGGGCGCAGGACCCGGACGAGCTGTACGGGGTCTCCCGGCCGAAGGGCGACGACGCGGTCTCCGACATCTGCTTCAAGGTCATGGACCACACCGACACGGCCTTCATGCTGGACGCCGGGAGCGGTGCGGTCGACCTCTTCAAGCCGGACGGCTGGGACGCCGGCCTCGGCTACGGCGGCCGGTACACGTCCTCGCTGCCGCTGCTCGTCCGCGTCCTCGGCCTGGCGGCGCAGACCGTCGAACTGGTCGACGAGATCGGCCGCGACGAGGCCATCGAGGCCTTCGACGCCCGGCTCGACGAGCTGGGCCTGCTGGACGCCCACCCGTACCTGTGGACCGAGGTCTTCGAGTACATCGACGAGTACTTCGACGAGTTCCCCGTGGACTGACGGCCCGTCGGACACCCCGTCCGACGCCCGTCCGACGGCCGCCGCACACCGCACGACCCGCTCACCCTGGAGCCCCAACCGTGACCACAGCCGCCAACCACCGGCCGCACCCCCACCTCGGCGGGAGGGCCGCCGCCCTGCGCGCACTCGCGCGCTGGCACGGCAGCGAGCCGTCGGCTCCGAAGACGGTGCTGCTGACCGGCCGGGCGGGCAGCGGCCGGTCCCGGCTGCTCACCGGCTTCCTCATGCTGTGCGACCCGGACCACCGCAAGCGGATCGACACGGACGCGCTCGACCCGGCCACCGTGCCGTCCGCCGAGCTGCCCCCGCCCCTGGTCTTCGGAGCCCGCGGGCTGACGGCCACCCAGCTGCTGTGGTCCGTCGCCGACGGCCTCGGCATGGAGGTGACCCGGACGGCCGAGGTGCTGGAGCTGCTGGCCGAGCCCGCCGACGAGGGGACACCGCTGCTGCCGGTGGTCGTCCCGGACGTCGACGACGCCGGCGTGCTGCGCGTGCAGGAGGAGGCCGCCCGGGTCGCGGCGGAGGTGCTGCTGCCGCTGGCCGCCTCGCCCGGGGTTCGGCTGCTCGCCGACCTGCCGCGCTCCCAGGCCCGTTGGCTGGCCGAGCGGTTGCCCACCGACCGTCTGCTCCTGCTCGACCTGGACGAGGAGCCGTGGGCGGACCGCGAGGCGCTGCTGCTCCAGGCCCGGCACACCCTCGGCGCGACCGGCGCCGCCGACCGGCTGGCCCGGGCCGCCGACGGCCCGCTCACCCTGCGGCTGGCCGCCTGGTCCCTGCTCGCCGTGCCGGACGGGCCGGAGCTGCCCGCGCCGACCGGCGTCGGCGAGGCCCTCGACCTGCACGCCGAACGCTGCGGAGTGGACGAGTTGACGCTGCGGCGGCTGCTCGCCCCGCTCGCCCTGGCCGCGCCCGGCGAGCCGCTGCCGCTCGCGCTGTGGGGCCCGCTGGCCTCGGCCGTCGCCGGCAAGGACCTCGGCCCGGCGCTCGCCTCCGGGCAGCGCCTGCTGCTGCCCTTCACCACCCCGGCCGGCGACGACGACCACCCGGCCGTGCGGATCGCCCACCCCGCCGTCGCCGCCGAGGTCCGCGAGCGGTCCGGCGGCGCCGTCCGCGAGGCGCAGCGCCGGATCGCCGCCGCACTGACGGCCACGGTCGACGGGACGGGCGCGGTCGACGGGACGGGCATCGACGGCCGGACGGCCGACGGCGGGACGGGCGCCGGCCGCTGGGAGCGGGCGCTGCCGTACCTGCGCGAGCAGCTGGCCGGCCACGCCCTGGAGGGCGGGCTGCTGCCCGAACTCCTCGACGACCCGGGCTTCCTGCTGCACACCGACCAGGTCCGGCTGCGCGCCGCCGCCGAACACCTGGCGGCCGCAGGCCCCGGCCTCCCGCCGCTCGCCCGCAGCTGGCTGCGGGTGGCACCGCTGTTCACCCGCCACGAGCTCGGCCCGCAGCTGCGCGCCGGCCTGCTGGAGCACGCCCTGCGGCAGGACGGTCTGCCCGCGGCCGGGCTCGGCGAGGACCTGCCGTGGCGGACCGAGTGGACGGTGCCGCTGCCCGGTGTCGCCGCGCTCACCGCCGCGACCGGCCCGGACGGCTCGGCGCTGCTGGCCGCGTACCTCCCCGGCGGCGAACCGCAGGCGCGCGTCTTCGACGCCGCGACCGGCGCGTCGGTCGACCTGGCCCCGGAGCAGCTCGTCCCGCCGACCGACGAGGAGCGGGCGGCCTGTCCGGTCCGGCTGAGCACCGGCGCCGACTACGTGCGGATCTGGCCGCGGGAGGACGCCGGCGGACCGCTCGGGATCTTCGTCTCCGCGGGCCCGCTCGGCGGTGCCGACGTCACCCCGGACGGCCTGCTGCTGCTCGCCGACGCCGCCGGCCTGAGCGCCCTGCGGCTGACCCTGCCCGGCACGTCCGGGCTGCCCCGCCCGTCCGGCACGTCCGGGCTGCCCCGCCCGTCCGGCACGTCCGGGCTGCCCCGCCAGCCCGGCCCGGCCTGACCCCGGGCAGTACCGTGGCCACCGACCACCGACCACCGACCACCGACCACTGACCACCGGGCCCCGAGGCCCAGGTTCCGAAGGAGAGCGACCGCGTGACGACCCGCGCGCAGGCCGTCGAGGCGGCCCACCAGTGGATCAACGGCGACCTGCCCGAGGAGCAGTGGCGCACCGTCGGCGTCCACGAGTTCGACCTGGGCTGGGTGGTGTGGGCCGAGCCGGAGCCGCCCGCCGACGGGCCCGGCCCGGGCGAGCGGCGGCCGCCCGCGGAGATCGGCTCCTCCTGCGCGGTCGTCGACCGGGAGACCGGCAGGCTCAGCACCTGGCCGTCGGTGCCGGTCGAGGAGGTCGTGCAGCTCCACCGCGACAGCCTGGGCGCCGGCACGTACGACCCCGACCGGCCGCTCGCCACCGGGCCCGGCGCCACCGCCGTCCTCACCTACCGCGACGCGGCCGGCGAGGAGCAGAGCCTCTTCCGGATGTCCGCCCCCGGCGCCGCGCACCCCGAGGTCGAGACATGGCGGATCCTGCAGAGCCGGGGCGTGCGGCCGGAGGACGTGCTCGCCGTCCACACCGACCTGCGCCCCTGTGAACTGCCCGGCGGCTACTGCGCCGCCACCCTGCTCGCCGAACTGCCCGTCGCGACCTTCTCCTACGGCCACGACTACGGCCCGCGCTTCGACCGGCGCGCGGCCGGCGTGCGTGCCCTGGCCGACGCCGCCGAGAAGCTGTTCCGCGAGGCCGGCCGTCCGGCGCCGCCGCGCCCCAACCGGGCACCCTTCCCGCGGAGCGCCGCCGCGGCCGGACCGGAGCGGGACGCCGCCCTCGGCCGCCGCCTCGCCGAGCAGTTCGGCCCGGACGACGTGCACCGCTCCGACGCCGACGACGCCGCCGCCACCGCCCTCCCGGACGCCGCCCGCTCCACCCTCGTCTGGGCCGGCCTGCCGGCCCGGGTCGAGGGCTTCTTCGAGGTGCTGCCGGGCCTGCCGGACGTCGCCGCCCACCTGGCCGCGACCGGCCGCGGCCGCCGCGTCCCGGACACCGCCCGCGCGGTGCTCGCCGAGTACGTGCTGCTCGGCACCGACGGGCACGCGTTGGTCGCGGTGCAGTGCGGCGACGGCGGCACCGGCACCGGCGAGGGCGTCGGCCGGGTCTGGGCGGTCGACCCGGATACCGGGACGGGCCGCTACCTCAACGCGGACCTGTCCTCGTACGTCCGCTGTCTCGCCCTGCTCGCCGCCCACCGCCCCGCCCGCCGCGGCCTCGACGCGCACGCCGCCGCCGAGGCCACCGACGGCTTCCAGCAGCAACTGGCCGCCCTCGACCCCACCGTCTTCCAGGACCCGGAGAACTGGTGGGCCGTCGTCGTCGAGCAGATGTGGGACGGCCTGCTCTGACCCCGCCCCGTCCGCGCGGGTGAGGGGGCGGCGGACGCCGGGCCGCGAAAACACCTGCACCGCCCCGAACACCCGCGGCAGACTGGCCCGATGGACGACACGATCACCCGACTGCCGCCCGCCGTCGCCGCGTTGCGGGCCGCCGGGGCCGCCCACGGCTTCACGCTCTCCTGCGAGGAGCGGACGGGCGCCCTCCTCGCCGTCCTCGCCGCCGCCCGGCCCGGCGGACGGATCCTGGAACTCGGCACCGGCGTCGGCGAGGGCACGGCCTGGCTGCTCAGCGGCATGGACGCCGACGCCCGGCTGGTCAGCGTCGAACTGGACGGCGCCGTGCAGGACCTCGCCCGCGCCGAGCTCGGCGGGGACGGGCGCTGCGCGTTCGTCGCCGGCGACGGCGGGACCTGGCTGGAGGAGTACCGCGGCGAGCCCTTCGACCTCGTCTTCGCCGACACCTGGCCGGGCAAGTTCACCCACCTGGAACGGGCCCTGGACCTGGTCGCCCCCGGCGGCACCTACCTGATCGACGACCTGCTGCCGCTGCCCGACTGGCCCGCCGAGCACACCGCCGCCGTCGACCGGCTCGTCGGCCACCTGACCGGCCGCCCGGACTTCCGCACCGTCCGGCTCGCCTGGTCGACCGGCCTGCTCATGGCGGTGAGGACCGCCTGACCCCCACCGGGCCGCACCCGAACGACCGGCGCGGATGACGTGATCGCGCCCTTTACGGGCTCCCTACCCCGAACGGGGTTAGGGTCGGTGGCCATGGGGTTCGGGTGGGCCCGGCGCCTCCGCCGGCTGGGACGGCGTGCGCTGGTGGCATGGGTGGTTGCGGCGGTGCTGGTCGTCGTGGGGGCGATCGGCACCGCCGCCGGCGGTTCCGGGCCCGAGGTGCGCCAGGAGGACCGCTTCCTCGCCATGCCCGAGACACCGGGCAGCAGCGCGACCGTCCGCATCGACACCTCGTTCTTCACCACCGGTACCTCGCCACACCCGGCGATCCTGCTCGCGCACGGCTTCGGCGGCTCCAAGGAGGGCGAACGCGACCGGGCCCGGCAGCTCGCCCGCGCCGGGTACGCCGTCCTCACCTGGTCCGCCCGCGGCTTCGGCCACTCCGGCGGCCGGATCGGCCTGGACGCCCCGGACCGCGAGATCCAGGACGTCACCCGGCTCGTCGACTGGCTCGCGAAGCGGCCCGAGGTGCAGCTCGACAAGGCCGGCGACCCGCGGGTCGGCATCACCGGCGCCTCCTACGGCGGCGGGGCCGCCCTGCTCGGCGCCGCCTACGACCCGCGGATCGACGCGGTCGCCGCCGGCATCACCTGGTGGAACCTCGCCGACGCGCTCTTCCCGCAGGCCGCCCAGGGCTCGACCGCCGCCGACGGCGTCTTCAAGAAGCTCTGGGCCGGCCTGTTCTTCACCACCGGCTCGGCCGGCGCCGCCACCGGCGGGCTCGCCGGCGCGCCCCGCGACGGACAGCAGGACGGACAGCAGGACGGGAAGCCCGGCGGACCGCAGGGCGCGGTCGGCTGCGGCCGCTTCCTCGACGAGCTGTGCACCATGTACAACCGGGTCGCCGCGGCCGGCCGCCCCGACGCCGAGGCGGTCGCGGTGCTGGAGAAGTCCAGCCCGTCCTCGGTCGCCGACCGGATCAAGGTGCCCACCCTCGTCGTCCAGGGCCAGCAGGACTCGCTCTTCCCGCTCGACCAGGGCGACCGGATCGCCAAGGCCGTCGCCGCCAACGGCGCGCCCGTCGCCGTCGACTGGTTCGCCGGCGGGCACGACGGCGGCACCGAGGGCAGCGAACGCACCGACGCCCGGGTCACCGCCTGGTTCGACCACTACCTGGCCGGCAAGTCCACCGGCACCGGCCCCGCCTTCCGGGTCACCCGCACCGGCGGCGTCGACTCCACCGGCTTCCAGGCCGTGCTGCGCGGCGCCGACGCCGACGCGTACCCGGGACTCGGCGGCACCGCCACCCGCAGCGTCGAACTCGCCGGCCGCGAGCAGACCGTCGCCAACCCGCCCGGCGGCGCCCCGCCGAACATCTCCACCGTCCCCGGCATCGGCGCGCTCTCCCAGGCCGCCGCCCTCGGCAGCGGCCTCGCCCTCGACTTCCCCGGCCAGTACGCCGCGTTCGACTCCGACCCGCTGACGACCGCGCTCGACCTCACCGGCCAGGCCCGTGCCTCGATCACCGTGCACGCCGACCGGCCCGACGCGGTGCTCTTCGCCAAGCTCTACGACCTCGGCCCGGACGGCAAGCAGACCCTGCCGCAGCAGCTCGTCGCCCCGCTGCGGGTCACCGGCGCCGACGCCCCCGGCGGCCGCACCGTGCAGATCGCGCTGCCCGCCGTCGACCACTCCTTCCCGGCCGGGCACCGGCTGCGGCTCGTGCTCGCCTCCACCGACCTGGCCTACGCCTCCCCGGCGCAGCCCGCCACCTACACCGTCTCCGCCGCCGGGCCGCTGACCCTCCCGACCGTGGCCGGCCTGCACACCGAGGCCGCCCCGCTGCCCGCCCGGGTCTGGGTGCTGCCGCTGCTCGCCGTCGCCGCCGCGGCCGGGCTGCTCCTGCTGCGCCGCCGACGCCGCCCGCAGCTGCCCGCCGACCCGGCGCTCGCCGGCGTCCCGCTGCAGATCACCGGCCTCAGCAAGCGCTACAAGGGCGCTGCCGACCGGTACGCGGTGCGCGAGCTGTCCTTCCGCGCCGAACAGGGCCAGGTGCTCGGTCTGCTCGGCCCGAACGGCGCCGGCAAGACCACCACCCTGCGCATGCTGATGGGGCTGATCCGCCCCGACGAGGGCGAGATCCGGATCTTCGGGCACGCGGTGCGGGCCGGTGCGCCCGTGCTGTCGCGGGTCGGCGCCTTCGTCGAGGGCGCGGGCTTCCTGCCGCACCTCACCGGCCGCGCCAACCTGGAGCTGTACTGGCAGGCCACCGGCCGCCCCGCCGAGGACGCCCACCTGGAGGAGGCGCTCGCCATCGCCGACCTCGGCGAGGCCCTCGACCGCGCCGTCCGCACCTACTCCCAGGGCATGCGGCAGCGCCTCGCCATCGCCCAGGCCATGCTCGGCATGCCCGACCTGCTGATCCTCGACGAGCCGACCAACGGCCTCGACCCGCCGCAGATCCGCGAGATGCGCGAGGTGATGATCCGGTACGCCGCCGGCGGCCGCACCGTCATCGTCTCCAGCCACCTGCTGTCCGAGGTCGAGCAGAGCTGTACCCACCTCGTCGTCATGGACCGCGGCCGCCTGGTCACCGCCGGGGCCGTCGCCGAGATCGTCGGCGGCGGCGAGCAACTGCTCGTCTCCACCGCGCCCGGGTACGGCTCCGAGGAGCTCGCCGCGGCCGCCGACAAGCTCGCCGCGCTCGACGGCGTCGTCTCGGCGGAGCCGGCCGACGGCGGCCTGCTCGTCCGCCTCGACGACGGCGGCGGCGCCGCACGGCTGGTCGTCGAACTCGTCCGCCTGGAGGTGCCCGTGACGGGCGTCGGCCCGCAGCGCCGCCTGGAGGACGCCTTCCTGTCCCTGATCGGAGGCCCGGCATGAGCAGCACCGCACCCGCTCCTGCCGCGGAGCAGGCGGCGGCCGGCTACTCGGCCCGCCGCACCCTGCCGCTGCGCGTCGAGGCGGTGCGCCAACTCCGCCGCCGCCGCACCCTGGTGATCGGCGGGCTGCTCGCCGCGCTGCCGTTCGTCATCCTCGCGGCCTTCCAGATCGGCGGCACGCCCGACCGGCCGGACCGCACCACCTTCATCGAACTCGCCACCTCCTCCGGGCCGAACTTCGCCGCCACCCTGCTCTTCATGGGCACCGGCTTCCTGCTGGTCATCCCGGTCGCGCTGTTCTGCGGCGACACCGTGGCCTCGGAGGCCGGCTGGTCCTCGCTGCGCTACCTGCTGGCCGCGCCGGTGCCCCGGGCCCGGCTGCTGGCCCGCAAGTTCACCGTCGGGCTGGCCTTCTCCGCCGCCGCGATCGTGCTGCTGCCGCTGGTCGGCCTCGCCGTCGGCACCGCCGCCTACGGCTGGGGCGACCTGAAGCTGCCCACCGGCACCAGCCTGCCCGCCGCCACCGCGCTGCCCCGGCTCGGCCTCGCCGTCTGCTACGTGATCCTCGCCGAACTCGTCATCGCGGCGCTGGCGTTCTGGCTCTCCACCGCCACCGACGCGCCGCTCGGCGCGGTCGGCGGCGCCGTCTTCCTCTCCATCATCACCGGCGTCCTGGACGCCGTCACCGCCCTCGGCGACCTCCGCGAGTGGCTGCCCGCCCACTGGCAGTACGCCTGGGCCGACGCACTCCAACCCCACCTCGAATGGGGCGGGATGATCCAGGGCGTCTCGCTCTCCGTCTCCTACGCGATCGTCCTGCTCGCGCTCGCCTTCCGCGGCTTCGCCCGCAAGGACGTGGTCTCCTGACGCACCGCCCGGCCCGGATCCGCACGCGGCCGGGGGCGGCGCACTCCGACCGTGTGTCGGTGTGCGCCGCCCCTTCCGCATGCGCTGCGCGGGCTCCACGCGGGTGCTCCCGGCTACTTCGGGTCGCGGTTGAAGGTCGAGGTCGACCAGAGGTGGCCGAGGACGCTGAGGCCGAGGCACCAGGCGACGGCGAGCCACCCGTTGTTGCCGACCTCGGTGCCGAGCAGCAGGCCCCGCAGCGTCTCGATGGCGGGGGTGAAGGGCTGGTACTCGGCGACCGGCTGGAACCAGCCCGGCATGGAGTGCAGCGGGACGAAGGCGCTGGACAGCAGCGGCAACAGGATCAGCGGCATGGCGTTGTTGGAGGCCGCCTCGGCGTTCGGGCTCACCAGGCCCATCCCGACGGCGATCCAGGTGAGGGCGGTGGAGAAGAGGACGAGCAGGCCGAGGGCGGCGAGCCCCTCCAGCACGGTGGCGTGGGTGGGGCGGAAGCCGATGGCGAGGCCGACGGCGCCGACCAACAGGACGCTGACGACGGACTGCAGGACGCTGCCGACGACGTGGCCGACGATGACCGAGGGACGGTGGATGGCCATGGTGCGGAAGCGGGCGATGATGCCCTCGGCCATGTCGTTGGAGACGGAGACGGCGGTGCCGATGGTGGTCGAGCCGATGGTCATCAGCAGGATGCCCGGGACGATGTAGGCGATGTAGGCGTCGCGGCCCGCACCGCCGCTCATGGTGTTGCCGAAGATGTACACGAAGAGCAGCAGCAGCATGACCGGGGTCAGCAGCAGGTTCAGCGTGAGCGAGGGGTAGCGCCGGGCGTGCAGGAGGTTGCGGCGCAGCATGGTGGCCGAGTCGCGGACGGCGAGGGCGGCCCGGGACGGGCGGGCGGGGGCCTGTGCAGTGGTCATCGGACCGACTCCTGGGACTGGTGGGGGACGGTGGTGCCGCCGGTGAGGGCGAAGAAGACGTCGTCGAGGTCG
>NZ_BAAALD010000139.1:0-14048 GCF_039528095.1 Kitasatospora arboriphila | reverse complement strand
CGGCCGGGGCCGCCCCCCGGCGGCCCGCCGCGCGAGGACGCGGTGCAGAGCGACGCCGAGGAGGTCCTGGTCGTCAACTACCGCCGCCTCGCCCGGATCGCCTACCTGGTGCTGCCCGCCGGGGCCGACCGCCGCCGGCGCCTGCTACGCGCCCACGCCGTCACCCAGCGCGCCCTGGCCGGCCCGCCCTGGCACCCCGCCGCCCGCCGCGGCCCCGCCGAGGAGCTCTACGAGGAACTGCGCGACCGCGTGGTGCGCCGCGCCCTCGGCGCCGCCCACCGGCCCGGCGACCGGGCCGTCCGGCTGCTGCCGCAGGTCTGGGGCCTGCGGCTGACCACCACCGACGGCGGCCCGGCGGCCGTCGCCCTGGACCGCGCCCTCGCCGCACTGGGCCCGGCCGGACGCGCCGCCTACGCGCTGCGCGCCGTGGACGGCCTGCCGCCCGCCGAGGTCACCGCCGTCCTCGTCCGGGCCGGCGGGACACGCCCCGCCCGGGCCCGCCGCGAGGCCGCGGCCGTCCCCGCCGACCTCGCCGCCCAGTGGGACGGCGAGCGCTTCGACCCGTGCACCGTACGCGTCCAGCTCGCCGACCTGATCCGCCGCCTGCGCGCCGCCCGGATCGCCGCCGCCGCCCTGCTGCTCCTGCCGTTCGCCGTCGGTGCCCAGATGCTCCGGCACGAGTCCCGCGCGCCCGCCCTCCGGCTGCCGAGCTCCGACGCGGTCACCGCGGCCGGTCCCGACACCCTCGTCCGGGCCGACCCCGGGCTGTGGCGCCGCACCGCCCGGCTCGACCACACCGCCTGGCCCGCCCGGGGCGACCGCACCGGCGACCGCGCCCTGCTCGGCCTCGCCCTCGCCGTCTGGGACGGCCCCGCCCCTGGCACCGGACCCACCGGCCGCGAACCCGCCGGCCTCGAACCCGGCACCGCCGCCGGCCCGCCCGCCGCACCCCCGCAACTGCTCTACGCCGGCAGCGTCGACGGCGACGAGGTCGTGCTGCTCTCCGACGGCGGCCGGATCGCCCGCTGGACGGACGGCCGCGGCCTGCAGCTCGCCCGCGCCGACGACTCCGACGTCACCACCGCCGCCGCGCTGGTGCTGCACCGCACCGGCGACGCCGTCCGCTACCTGCTCGCCCCCTGGATCTCCGAGGCCTCGCTGCGCAGCCTCCGCGCCCCCGACACACCCGCCCGCCCGCTCGGCCGGAGGGACGGCGTCACCGACCCGGTGCCCGCACCCCCGACGGACGGCTGCCAGGACCTCACCGCCCTGCAACTGCGCTCCTCCCGCGAGGTCGCCGAGAACCACGCCTTCCTGCTCGCCGACCTCGGCGGCCTCGCCCCCGCCCACCTCACCTACACCCCGCCGCCCACCACCGGGGCCGCCCGCGCACCCCGCGAGGCCACCGGGAGCGAGGCGCTGACCACCTGGGCCCGCACCGTCTGCGCGATCCCGGAGCGCGCCCCCGGGGTGAAGGCGCTGAACGCCTGGGCCTTCGCCGTCCAGTCGCTGCCCCAGCGGGCCGGCACCGCCACCTGGGTCTGCCTGCGCACCGACCGCTGGAACGGCACCGGCTCCGCCGCCACCGAACTGCTGCTGCCCGGCGCCGCCGAACCGGCCAGGACCGGCTACGCCGAGGGCCGCGGCTGCAGCCGCTTCGACCAGGACACCGTGGCCTGGAGCCGGTGGCGTGCCCCCGACGGGCACGACCTGCTGCTCGCCGCCGCCAGCCGCCGCGTCGTCAGTCTCACCGTCCACGAGCCGGGCGCCGCCGACCGCTCCGTCCGCGACCGCACCCTGGCGGTCGACCTGCCCGGCCCGGACCGGCCCACCGTGGAGGGCGCCCGGGCGGACGGCACCCCCGTCCGCCCGCTGCCCTGACGGGCCCGCCGCGGGCACCGCCGGCGCTCACCCGCCCGGCCGCCCCGGCGGGCCGCGAACGGCCGCGCCGCATACGGTCGTCGGGACCCCTGCGGACACGGCCGGACACGACGACGGGAGGCCCGGGTGGCCACGACCAGCCTGCCGGAGGAGGCACCGCCGGCACCCCCGCCCGAGCCGGCACCGCCGCGGCGGGTCGCCCTGCGGGCCTTCCTGGCCGCGACGGGCGTCTCGCTGCTGCTGATCCTCGCGATCGTGCTCGGCAGCCGCGGACTGCGCGACTTCGACTCCGCGCTGGTGCCCTACGCCGTCGCCACCGTCTTCCTCACCTTCGGCGTCGTCCACCGCTACACCGTCTGGATCTCCGCCCCCGCGGCCGCCCGCCTGTTCCGCCAGGGATGGCGCGCCGCCCTCTCCTGGCACAACCTGCGCCGGCTGCCCACCGCCCTGCCCCGGCTCGCCGTCACCTACCTCGGCTTCCAGAAGTTCCTCGGCGCCCGCTCGCACGCCCGCTGGGCCGCCCACCAACTCCTCTTCTGGGGCTGCCTGCTGGCCGCCGCGATCACCTTCCCGCTGACCTGGGGCTGGTTCACCTTCACGGCAGTCGGCCCGGACGGCCCCGGCTACCGGATGCGGCTGTGGGGCATCGAGGTCTTCGGCTTCACCTACGACAGCGCCCTCGGCTGGGCGCTCTACCACGGACTCGACCTGGCCGCCGTGATGGTGATCGGCGGCAGCGGCTACTTCCTGTGGCGCCGGATGCGCGACCGGCAGGCCGTCACCGGACAGCGCTTCGGCTACGACCTCGTCCCGCTGCTCGCCCTGATCACCGTCTCCGTCACCGGGCTGCTGCTCACCTTCTCCGAGATCGCCCTCCAGGGCGGCGGCTACCAGTTCCTGTCCGTGCTGCACATGGCGTCCGTCGTGCTCGCCCTGGTCTACCTGCCCTTCGGCAAGTTCTTCCACATCGTGCAGCGCCCCGCCGCCGTCGGCATGCAGCTGTTCAAACTGGTCTCCCGCACCGACGGCGAGATCCTGCACTGCCGCAACTGCGGCCGGCCGATCGACACCGCCGCCTACGTCGCCAACCTCCGCGGCACCATGCGCGACCTCCACCTCGACTTCGACAGCTGGGCCGAGACCTGCCCCCGCTGCAAACGGGTGCTGCGCGGCGGCGCCTACCTCTCCGAGGTGAAACGGGGCTTCCGGTGACCGACTCCGCCCGCCGCATCGACCCGGTGATCGCCCCGCCCGGCACCCGCGGCTTCCGTGACGCGGGCGGCCTGCCGGCGGCCGGCTGGCGCGCCGACCTCGGCGACGAGACCCTGGTGCCCACCCACTGCTGCTTCTGCGGCGTCCAGTGCGGCATGTACCTGCGCGTCGCCGGCGGCAAGGTCTTCGGCGTCGAACCCCGCAACCACGACATCAACCGGATGCGGCTGTGCCCCAAGGGCCTCAACGCCTACCAGCAGGTCAACCACCCCGACCGGCTCACCGCCCCGCTGCTGCGCCGCTCCCGGGGCGAGCCCTTCCGCGAGGTCGGCTGGGAGGAGGCCCTCGGCCACATCGCCGAACGCATCCGCGCGATCCAGGCCGAGCACGGCCGGGACGCCTTCGGCATGCTCGGCGGCGCCAGCCTCTTCTCCGAGAAGACCTACCTGGTCGGCAAGTTCGCCCGGGTCGCGCTGCGCACCCGGCACGTCGACTACAACGGCCGGCTCTGCATGGTCAGCGCCGCCGGCGCCAACAAGCTCGCCTTCGGCATCGACCGCGCCGCCAACCCGTTCGCCGACATCCTGCAGACCGACTGCCTGCTGATCGCCGGGGCCAACGTCGGCGAGTGCTTCCCGGTGATGACCCAGTACGTGTGGGGCGCCCGGGACCGCGGCGCCGTGCTGATCATCGTCGACCCGCGGCAGACCGCGGTCGCCCGCACCGCCGACGTGCACGTGGCGCTGCGCTCCGGCACCGACTCGGCCTTCTTCAACGCGGTGCTGAACACCGTCGTCCGCGAGGGCCTCACCGACGAGGCCTTCCTCGCCGCGCACACCAGTGGCTGGGACGAGGTCCGGGCGGCCGTCGCCGCGTACACCCCCGAACGGGCCGCGGAGATCTGCGGGATCCCCGCCGAACAGGTCGTCCAGGTGGCACGGCTGTTCGGCAGCGCGCCGCGGGCCATGGCCTGGCACGCCCGCGGCATCGAGCACCACACCCAGGGAGTGGAGAACTGCCTCTCCGTCATCAACCTCTGCACCGCCACCGGCAACCTGGGCCGCCCCGGCTGCGGCTACGGCACCATCACCGGCCAGGGCAACGGCCAGGGCGGCCGCGAACACGGGCAGAAGGCCGACCTGCTGCCCGGCGGACGGTCCATCCTCGACCCGGTGCACCGCCGGCAGATCAGCGAGATCTGGGGCATCGACGAGGCCGAACTGCCCACCGCCGGAACCTCGATGATGGAGATGGTGCACCAGATGCGGCGCTGCGAGATCCGCGGCCTGCTCGGCGTCTGCAACAACCCCTTCGTCTCGCTGCCGCACCACTCCGTGGTGAAGGAGGGCTACGACACCCTCGACTTCCACGTTCAGCTCGACTTCTTCCTCTCCGAGACCGCCGCCAACGCGCACGTCGTGCTGCCGGTCACCACCTGGGCCGAGGACGAGGGCGTGATGGCCAACGCCGAGGCCCGGGTGGTCAAGCACAACAAGGCCCAGGACCCGCCGCCCGGCGTGCTCACCGACACCCGGGTGCTCTGCGAACTCGCCGAACGCCTCGGCGCCGGCGACAAGTTCCGCTTCGCCGGCTCCCGCGAGGTCTTCGACGAACTGCGCCGCGCCTCGGCCGGCACCGTCGTCGACTACCACGGCATCACCTACGAGCGGCTGGAGGAGACCGGCGGCATCGCCTGGCCCTGCCCCTCCGTCGACCACCCCGGCACCCCGCGGCTGTTCGAGGACGGCCGCACCTACCACCCGGACGGCAGGGTGCACCTGCAGGTCGTCGAATGGCACCCGCCCGCCGACCCGTACGACGACGAGTACCCGATGACGCTGACCACCGGGCGCACCGTCGCGCACTACCTGTCCGGCAACCAGACCCGGCGGCTCGGCGGACTGGTCGAGCAGACCCCGCGGCCCTGGGTCGAGGTGCACCCCTCGCACGGCTTCCGCACCGGCGACGCCGTCCGCGTCGTCACCCGCCGCGGCGCGACCGTGCTGCCCGCGCTGGTCACCGAGGCGATCCGGGCCGACCACGTCTTCGTGCCCTACCACTGGCCGTACCCCGTCGCCGCCAACCAGCTGACGATCGACGCCCTCGACCCGCGCTCCAAGATCCCCGAGTACAAGGTGTGCGCCGTGCGGATCGAACGGGCCGAGCACCTCGACGAGGTGCCCGCACCGCCCGTGCCGCCCGGGCACACCGCCTACCCGGAGGCCCAGGCCTCACGCACCGACCCGCTGCCGCCGACCGCCCCGCAGGGGCGCGGCACCGCCGAGAGGGGCTGACCGGATGCTCGGCAGGACCGTCTTCATCGACCCCGGACGCTGCATAGGCTGCCAGGCCTGCGTCTCCGCCTGCCGCGAGTGCGACTCGCACCGCGGCAAGTCGATGATCCACCTCGACTACCCCGACGAGGGCCACTCGGTGGCCTCGCTGCCCACCCTCTGCATGCACTGCGAGGACCCGGTCGCGCCCTGCGCCCAGGTCTGCCCGGCCGACGCGATCCTGATCACCGCCGACGGCGTCGTCCAGGAGGCCGACCCCACCCGCTGCATCGGCTGCGCCAACTGCGTCAACGCCTGCCCGTTCGGCGTCCCCAAGATCGACCTCGACGCCAAGCTCCAGATGAAGTGCAACCTCTGCTACGACCGCACCTCCCGCGGACTGGCCCCGATGTGCGCCACCGTCTGCCCGACCGGCGCCCTCTTCTACGGCACGGTCGAGGAGCTCCGGGCCGAGCGGCCCGGCGTCGAGGTCTCCACGCAGTTCAGCTTCGGAGACGCCGAGGTGGCCACCGGCGTCGCCGTCGTGGTGCCGGCCGAGCGCCGCGCACCCGTCCCGGGCGGGCTGCTGCCGCTCGTCGAGGTCAACGGGCGGCCCACGCCCGGGAACGGAGCCCCGCGATGACCGACCCGTCGGACACCGGGGGGACCCCGCTCGAACACGCGGCGCTGGTCGACCGGATCTCCGCCGACTCCCTCACCACCCGCCGCGACTACCTGCGGATCGTCGCCACCGTCTCCGGCGGCCTCGCCGTCGGCTCCACCGTCGTCGCCGCCGGCGTACTGCCCCGGCACGGCGACGGCACCGCCACCCCGCTGCGGATCGCCGACCGGATCGGCCGCGGCCAGGCCGTCTCCTTCTCCTACCCCGGCGAGGACGACCGGGCGATCGCCGCCCGGCTCTCCGACGGGACCCTGGTCGGCTGGTCGACGATCTGCACCCACCTCGCCTGCGGTGTCGTCCGCCGGCCCGACCACGGCCGCGACGGCGACCTGTACTGCCCCTGCCACGAGGGCGAGTTCGACATCCGCACCGGGGAGGTCACCGCCGGGCCGCCGCCCCGGCCGCTGCCCAGGGTGCTGCTCGTCGAGGACGCCCGCGGCGCCGTCTGGGCGGTCGGCACCGCCCGCTCCGGCGAGGACCCGCAGGCCGGCCTCTGCCGCGGCCTGCGCGAGCGGGACCCGGACCTCGCCGACCGGATCGGCTGCGACTCGTGACCGCCCCCGAGGAGTACCACGCCGGCAGCGAACAGCCCGGCCTCAACCGGCCGCTGCACGAACGCTACCCGCAGATCCGGGCGACCAGCGGCTACGCCGACCCGCGGGTGCACTCCCCGGGTCCGGGGCCCGGCGCGGGCGGCGAGCACGAGCCGGAGCGCTCCTCGATGCTCAGCGCCAGGGTCGCACTCGTCTGCACCGTCGTGATCGGTCAGCTCTGGGCACTGACCGTGGCCACCGACGCCTGGATGGAGGGCCGCACCGGCACCGCCTGGTGGTGCACCGGGTTCTCCGCACTCTCCTTCCTGGTGGTGCTGGGCGTCTGGTGGTACGCGCCGCGCCAGGACCGGTAGCCGGCCCCGGGACGGCCGGCGGCGGGCTCGGCCGGGCGGTGCGGCCACGCAGTCGAGGACGCGCCCGTCCACCGTGCCGACGACCGGCCGTCCCGTCCCGGTCGCGGCCGGCGCGGGCGCCACGACGGGGATGCCGTCCACCGCGAGGTCGGTGCGCGGCAGCACCGCGCCGGTCGCGGCGTCCAGCCCGACGAGCCCGCCCGAGCGGAGGGCCGCCCGGGCAACCCCACCGGCGTCCTCCAGCGCGGTCAGCGCCGCGTTCACCGGCCACCCGGCGGTGACGGCGAGCCGCCGGCGGAGGTCGTCGAGCCCGTGGACGCCGACCCGGTCCGTGGGCCGGTCGCCGACGGCGCGGCCGGGCCGGCCGGGCGGCACCCGAACGGCCGGTTCGGGAGGCGGGGGCGGGCTGCCGCACTCCACGGGGTATAACTGGCAGCGTGACCACCGATCTGCCTCCCTCGACCAGACCCGTGACACTGGAGCACGTCGCGAAGGTGGCCGGCGTGTCCCGGGCGACCGTCTCCCGGGTGGTGAACGGCAAGTCCACCGTCGACCCGGAGCTGCGCCGGATCGTCGAGGAGGCCGTCGCCGCGACCAACTACGTGCCGAACTCCGCGGCCCGCTCGCTCGTCACCCGGCGCACCAACTCGGTGGCGCTGGTGGTCTCCGAGGCGGAGCGCCGCGGGCAGCCGCTCGACCCCTTCGTCGGCCGGATGTTCACCGACCCGCACTTCGGCCGGGTGGTGAGCGGCGTGATCCAGGTCCTGCGGCCCCAGGGGATGGCCATGGTGCTGATGCTGGCCGACGACGCGGAGTCGCGCGGCCAGCTGCAGGGCTACCTCCGGCAGGGCCACGTGGACGGCGTGATCCTGGTCTCCTCGCACGCCTCCGACCCGCTCCCGCAGTGGCTCACCGAGGCCCGCATCCCGGCCGTACTGGCCTCCCGGCCCGCCTCCTCCGCCTCGATCGCCTACGTCGACGTGGACCAGCGCGAGGGCGTCCGGCTGGCCGTCGACCACCTCGTCGGACTCGGACGGCAGCGGATCGCCACCATCAGCGGACCGCTGGACATGCCGGCCAGCCGGGAGCGGCTCGACGGCTTCCGCGACGCGCTCGCGGCGCACGGACGCGGCGAGGCCGTCCACGTCGAGGGCGACTTCACCCAGGACGGCGGGGCCGCGGCGATGCGGGCGCTGCTGGAGCGCGCGCCCGACCTGGACGCGGTGTTCATCGCCTCCGACCTGATGGCCCTCGGGGCGCTGCCGGTGCTGTCGCGCAGCGGGCGGCGCGTCCCGGAGGACGTGGCGGTGATCGGTTTCGACGACAGCAGCGCGGCGCTGGCCTGCGACCCGCAGCTGACCACCGTGCGGCAGCCGGTGGAGGACATGGCGGCCGAGATGGCGCGGCTGGTGCTGCGGCAGATCGCGGAGCCGGCGAAGACGATGCCGATGGTGGTGTTCCGGCCGACGCTGGTCGTACGGCAGTCCGCCTGAGGGTGCACCACCAGGGGTGCGTGGGGACACCTCCCGGTCGAAGGCTGGGGGAGCACTGCGCAATCCAGGGGTGGGTGTCACAACGGCACGGGCCAAGCCTTGATTCCTACGGCGGCCCACCTCGGATTGCGCAGTTCCCCGCGCCCCTGGGGTGCACCCACGCCGGAGAGCGTTTTCTCCGTTCGAGTCAGTAGTCAGGTGCACGCCCATTGACACCGGAGGTTTTTCGGGGGCACTCTCGTGGCGCTGGTGAGAGAGCGCTCTCTCGACATCGTCGGTCCTGAGGAGGACGGCTCGTGGACCTGACCGCCCCGGAGTGGCACCGGCCGACCCTGGAGGACGTGGCCCAGCGGGCCGGGGTGTCCCGGGCCACCGCCTCCCGGGTGGTCAGCGGGTCGCACCCCGTCAGCGAGCGCCGCCGGTCGGCCGTGCTGCGGGCCGTCGCCGATCTGCAGTACGTGCCCAACCAGGCCGGCCGTTCGCTGGTGAGCCGCCGCACCGGCTCCTACGCGCTGGTGCTGCCGGAGGGCATGGGCCAGGTCTTCTCGGAGGGCTTCTTCCCCACGCTGATCCGCGGGGCCACCGCGGAACTCGAGGAGTCCGACGAGCAGTTGGTGATCCTGCTGGCCGGGTCGGCGGCCGGCCGGCGGCGGATCGAGCAGTTCGTGCGGGGCGGCCACGTGGACGGCGTGGTGCTCGCCTCGGTGCACGACCGCGACCCGCTGCCCGGGTTGCTCGCCGGCACCGGCGTGCCCGTGGTCTGCTGTGAACGGGCCTACGGCGATGTGCAGTTGCCCTGTGTGGGCGTGGACAACGCGGGCGGTGCGGCCGCCGCCGTCCGGTACCTGAAGAGGATCGGCCGCACCCGGATCGCGACCGTGGCCGGGCCCTCGTCCACGCCGGCCGGGCAGGACCGGTTGGGCGCCTACCTGCGGGAGACCGTCCGGGGGCACCGCCGTCCGCTGGTCGCCGAGGCCGACTTCACGGTCGAGGGCGGGCGGGCCGCCACCGCCCGGCTGCTGGCGGAGGAGCCGCGGATCGACGGCCTGTTCGCCGCCTCCGACCTGATGGCCGTGGGTGCGCTGGAGGCGCTGCGCCGGGCGGGCCGACGGGTGCCCGAGGACGTGGCCGTGGTCGGTTTCGACGACGTGGACTGCGCCCGCACCGCCGAGCCCGCGCTCACCACCGTGCACCAGCCCATCGAGCAGCTCGGCCGCCAACTCGTGCGCCTCGTGCAGCGGTTGGCGGCGGGGGAGGAGGCCGGACCGGCGCTGGTGCTGCCCACCGCACTGGTCCTGCGCGACTCCGCCTGACCGCTCCCCCCCACTCCGAGGACGGCCATGGACCACACCCGCACGCAGCCGCCGGCCCGCGGACCGCCCGCGCCGGCCGCACCGCCCCACCCGTGCACCGCAGTACCGACTCCGCACCACCCCCACCCAGCTGGAGTTCCCCATGACCACCGCACCACCGGCCGCCGCGGCGCGCCCCCACCGGGTGCTGACCCGGTTGCTCACCGCCCTCGTCCTGGCCCTCGGCGCCCTGCTCGTGCCGTTCGCGCCGGCCGCCCCCGCGGCGGAGAGCCTGCTCTCGCAGGGCAAGACCGTCACCGCCTCCTCCACCGAGAACGGCGTGGCCTTCCCCGCCTCGGCCGCCGTCGACGGCAACGCCGGCACCCGCTGGTCCAGCGCCTTCGGCGACCCGCAGTGGCTGCAGGTCGACCTCGGCGCCACCGCCACCGTCAGCCGGGTCGTCCTGCAGTGGGAGGCGGCCTACGCGACCGGCTTCAAGCTGCAGACCTCCGCCGACGGCAGCACCTGGACGGACGTCTACACCACCGCGAGCGGCACCGGCGGCACCCAGAACCTCACCGTCAACGGCACCGGCCGCTACGTCCGGATGTACGGCACCGCCCGCGCCACCCAGTACGGCTACTCGCTCTGGGAGTTCCAGGTCTACGGCACCCCGGGCGGCGGCACCGGCGGCGGCGACGTCCAACTCTCGTACGACAAGCCCGCGGTGGCCTCCAGCAGCCAGAACGACGGCGGCTGCGGCAACTGCACCCCGAGCAAGGCGGTCGACCAGGACCCGGCCACCCGCTGGGCCACCTCCGCCTGGAGCGACCCGGGCTGGATCTACATCGACCTCGGCGCCACCGCCACCGTCCACAAGGTCGTCCTGCAGTGGGACCCGGCCTACGCCACCGCGTACAAGCTGCAGGTGTCGGGCGACGCCGTCAACTGGACGGACATCTACTCCACCACCACCGGCAAGGGGTTCAAGGAGACCGTCTCCAACCTGAACGGCACCGGCCGGTACGTCCGGATGTACGGCACCACCCGGGTCAGCCAGTACGGCTACTCGCTCTGGGAGTTCCAGGTGTTCGGCACCGGCGGCAGCCCCGTCACCCCGCCGCCGCTGCCGCCGAACCCGACCTTCCCGGCCGGCCGGCTGGTCTTCGGCGACGAGTTCAACGGCTCCAACGGCACCGCGCCGGACGCCGGCAAGTGGACCACCGACCCCGGAGCGGGCGTCAACAACGAGCTGGAGTACTACACCACCGGCAACAAGAACCTCTACCAGGACGGCACCGGCAACCTGGTGATCGAGGCCCGCAAGGAGGTCACCCCCGGATCGGCCTGCCCGCGCGACCCGCTCTCCGGCAGCACCGTCTGCCAGTACACCTCGGGCCGGATCAACACCTCGGGCCACTTCGACTTCACCTACGGCCACGCCGAGGCGCGGATCAAGGTGACCGGCACCCAGGGCCTGTGGCCGGCGTTCTGGATGCTCGGCTCCGACTTCAAGACCGGTACACCGTGGCCGTACTCGGGTGAGATCGACGTGATGGAGCACGTCGGCAAGGTCGCCGACTCGGTGTACTCGACGCTGCACGCGCCCGCCTACAACGGCGCGGGCGGGTACGGCTCGCCGTACACCCTGGCGGGCACGGACTTCGCCAACGCGTTCCACACCTACGCGGTGGACTGGGACTCGGCCCACATGACGTTCTACGTGGACGGCAGCGCCTTCTTCACCGTGGACCGCACCGCCCTGGAGGCCACCCGCGGCCCCTGGGTGTACGACCACCCGTTCTACCTGATCCTCAACAACGCGGTGGGCGGTGACTGGCCGGGCGCGCCCGACGCCACCACCGTGCTGCCGCAGAAGATGCTCGTGGACTACGTCCGCGTGTACCAGTAGGAATCCCTGCGGTAGCGGGAACCGCCGGCCCGGGCCTCGTCGCGAGGTCCGGGCCGACGGTGCCCGACCGGCCGTCAGGGGCGGTACACCGCGCCCGGCTGCGGGGCCGCCGGGGCGAGCAGCTGAGAGACCGTCACCACGGTGTAGCCGCGGCGGTGGAGTTCGGCGAGGATGCCCGGCACGGCCGGGACGGTGCCCGGGTAGATGTCGTGCAGCAGGATGATGCCGTCGCGGCGGACCTGGTCGAGCACCCGCTGCCGGATCAGCGCCGAGTCGTTCGTGTCGTAGTCCTTGGCGGTGACGCTCCACAGCACCTGGGCGACGCCGAGTTCGGCGCAGATCCTCGACACGTCCTCGTCGGTGCGGCCCTGCGGCGGGCGCATCAGCACCGGGCGCTTGCCGGTGATGCGCTGCACCGCGTCCTGGGTGAGGGAGATCTCCTTGCGGGCCTCGTCAGGCGCGATGTCGGTGAGGATCCGGTGCGTCCAGGTGTGGTTGGCCGGCTCGTGCTCCTCCGCGACGATCCGCCGGACGGTGTCCGGGTGCTTCTCGACGTGGTTCTTGCCGAGCATGAAGAAGGTCGCGTGCGCGTTCTCCTGCTTGAGGACGTCGAGCAGCTTCGGCGTGTACTCGCTCGGGCCCGCGTCGAAGGTGAGCGCCACGCAGGTGGCCCTCCGGCAGTCGACGCCCGGCACGGCGGTGTCCTGGGAGACCGCCGAGGCCCGGTCGCGGGCCTCCTTCGGTGCGGTGGTGTCGGACGAGGCGCAGCCGCCCACGGCCAGGGCGGTCGTCACCGCCGTGAGCAGAGCCGGTACCGTGCGCCTGCGAAGCCTCTTCCCGGCCGTCGTCATGGAGCCCCTCCCCTCGGACCCGCCCCCGGTCGGAGACGTGTTCGAGTCAGACCCTAGACGTACTTACATACCGGGTATACGGAGGGTGTCGAGGGCGCGGATCAGGCCATCCAGAAGAAGACCGCGGTCATCCGCTTGTCCTCCAGGGTGCTGCCCCAGTAGCCGGTCGCGGTGTGGATGATGTTGGCGCTGTAGAGCAGCAGCCGGTTGAAGCGGTGCGGGACGCGGACGTCCTCGACGAAGGCGTTCGAGGGGACGAAGCGGGTGCCCAGGGCGTCGACCAGGTTGTTGTGCGGCGCGGCGACGATGTTGCCGCCGAGCGCGCCGTTCGGCATCTGCTGGCGGTAGAAGCTGGTGCCGCAGTCCTTGGGGGCCGAGGGGTTGAGGTAGAGCACGGCGGCGTAGCGGCAGACCAGCCGCGAGTCGGTGTGCGGGCGCGGCTCGCACTCGTCCCGGCCGACCACCTGGATGCAGTTGTGGTTGACGGTGGCGCCGCCCGGCCCGGTCTCCGGCCAGATCCGGCGGGCGCCGGTGGCCTGCATCACCAGGGCCTCGACGTGGGCGAGTTCGTCCGGCTCCAGACCGGGCATGGTGCGCAGGCCCGGCCAGGTCTCCGGCTTGTGCGGGTACCCCTCGCTCCAGTCCTGGCGGGCCAGCGTGCGGGTCCGGACGGCCTCCGCGTCCGGCAGGACGTCGTCGAAGACCCAGTAGTCGCGGCCACGGGTCGGCTTGCGGTACGGCAGCACCGGGATCGCCGGCGTCCGGGGGAGGGGTGACATGGCCCCGACGGTAGCGACGGGCCCCGGCGCACCTCGCCCGTGATCAGGTCAATTGTGTGTCAAGCCGAGCCCAAGGCGGTGGCCTGCGGAGACGGCGTCAGAGCAGCCACCGCACGGCGGTGACGGCGCCCAGCACGGCGAGGCCGAGCAACAGCAGGCCGAGCAGGGCGAATCCGGCACAGAACAGGGTGCCGTCGTCCTGCTCCGCGGCGGGGCCGGCGGCCCCGCGGGCCTCCTCCCGCACGTCCCACCAGCGGGCCGGCCGCCCGAGTTGCGCGGAGGCGGCCTCGCGGACCTCCGCGAGCCGGGCCCGGGCGGTCGCGGTCGGTGCCCGGTGCTCCGGGCCGCGCCAGGCCAGGGCGGCCATCCGCCGCACCGGGTCGGCGTAGCGGGCCTCGAAGGCGGCCGTCTCGGCCGGGTCGCGCTCCTCGTCCAGGTACGCCCAGCGGCCGGCCTGGGCGGGTTCGCCGTACAGCCGGTAGACCTCGGCGAGCCGCCGCCGGGCCGTCAGGTCGGCCGGGCAGGAGCCGACCAGCCCGCGCAGGCGCTGGAGGGCGACGGGTGTCCGGCCGGCGCGGAGGTCGGCCTCGGCCCTGGCGAGGGTGGTCTCGACGGTCACCGGAGCATGCTCGCGGACGGTGCGGAACAGGTCAAAGGGGTTGTTCCGGCCGATCGCGACGGGCCGGGCGGGGCGCCCCCGGGGTCGGGCCGGGGGTTGGCGAGGTCGCGGCCGCGGTCCCAGCCGACGATCCGCCGGTTCAGCTTC
>NZ_BAAALD010000138.1:0-14566 GCF_039528095.1 Kitasatospora arboriphila | reverse complement strand
ACGTCACCCGGTCGGCCGACCTTCTGGTGGTCGGCGGCCCCACCCACATGCACGGCATGACCTCCGCACTGAGCCGCCGGATGGCGGTCGCCGCGGAGAAGAAGAAGGACCCGGACGGCGCCGCGGAGCGGACCGCCGCGGCCGAGGGCAACGGCCCCGGCCTGCGCGGCTGGTTCCACTCGCTGCCCGAGGGCGGACCGGGCGTGCGCGCCGCCGCCTTCGACACCCGCGCCGACATCAAGGCGAGCGGCGGGGCCGCGCACGGCATCGCCCGCCGGCTGTCGCACCACCACTACGACCTCGTCGCCCGGCCCGAGGGCTTCGTCGTCGAGGACGCCGAGGGGCCGATGCGCACCGGCGAACTCGAGCGGGCCAAGGCCTGGGGCGCGGCGCTGATCTGACGCCCCGAGGTCCGGAACGCACCGACCGGCGGCCCCGGGAACGGGACCGCCGGTCGAAGTGCGGGTCTGCGCGGCTCCGGACGCCGCGGTGCTCAGCCGACGTGCACGCGCGGGCGCCGCGAGCGGTCGGCCTCCGCCTCGCGGAGCACCTCGCGGGTGACCGGGGCGACCTCGCCCTGGCCGAACAGGAAGAACCGCAGGAACTGGGCGAACGGATTGCCCTCCGTCCACTCGAAGTAGATGTGCGGCTGCTGCCCGGTGGTGTCCCGCACGTGCAGCAGCAGCGCCGCCAGGGCGTTCGGGATGGAGGAGTGCTCCAGGGTGAGGATGCGGTACCGGTCGTGCAGCACCTCGCCGCGCACCCGCAGTTCGGCCTCGAAGTCGGACGGGTCGCGGACGGTGACCTCGACGAACAGCAGGTCGTCCTCGGGGGCGATGCCGTTGTCGGCCCGGATCTGGGAGGTCTTGTCGCGGTACTCGGCGAGGTCCCGGTTGCTCGGCTCGTTGGCGATCAGCCGGATCTCCCGGTGCGCGCAGTCGCGGACGAACCGCTCCGCGATCGGGTCCAGCACGACGTCGGTGACCCGCAGTTCGAAGGCGCGGGCGAGCCGGGAGGCCAGCGAGATGAGGATGATGCCGGCGATGAAGCAGGCACCGATCTTCACACCGTCCGGGCGCTCGGCGATGTTGAGGGCCGTGGTGTAGAGGAAGACCGCGGCGATCACCGCGAAGCCGATCGTCCAGCCCCGCTGGCGGGCCCGGCGGGCGGCGATGGTCACCGCGATCGCCGCCGAGCTGATCAGTACGAGGACGCCGGTCGCGTACGCGCCGCCCTGCGCGTCCACGTCCGCGTCGAAGATCCAGGTGACCAGGAAGGCCACCGCGGTCAGCACCAGCACGGTCGGGCGGACGGCCCGCGCCCAGTGCGGCGCCATCCCGTAGCGCGGCAGGTAGCGGGGCAGCAGGTTCAGCAGGCCCGCCATCGCGGAGGCACCGGCGAACCAGAGGATGGCGATGGTGGAGACGTCGTAGACGGTGCCGAACGCACTGCCCAGGTACTCGTGGGCGAGGTAGGCCAGGGCGCGGCCGTTGGCCTCGCCGCCGGGGCGGAACTGGTCCGCCGGGATCAGCAGGGTGGTGATGAAGCTGGTGGTGATCAGGAAGACGCTCATGATCACGGCGGCGGTGGTGAGCAGCTTGTGCGTGCCGCGGGTGCGCCCGGTCGGCCGCGCCTCCGTGTCGCCGGGGTCGCCCTTGATGTGCGGCATCACGGCGACGCCGGTCTCGAAGCCGGACAGGCCCAGGGCGAGCTTGGGGAAGACGATCAGCGAGACGCCGATCATCGCGACCACGTTGCCGTGCTCGGCCGTCAGCGCGTGCGACCAGTCGGCGATCAGGTCGGGGTCGGAGAGCACCTTCACCAGGCCCGTCGCGACCACCACCACGTTCAGCGCCAGGTAGATGCCGACCAGGCCCACGGCCAGGCCGATCGCCTCGCTGAAACCCTTGAGGAAGACGGCACCGAGCAGCGCGATCAGGAAGAGCGTGATCAGCACCTGGCGGCCGTGCAGCGCGCTCGCCAGGTGCGGGTTCTCCACCAGGTGCGCCGTGGCGTCGGCGGCGGAGAGGGTGATGGTGATGAGGAAGTCCGTGGCGGCGAAGCCCAGCAGGACGAGGACGAAGAGCTTGCCCTGCCAGAAGCTCAGCAGCCGCTCCAGCATGGCGATCGAGCCCTCGCCGTGCGGGCTCTCCTTCGCCACCCGGCGGTAGACCGGCAGCGCCCCGCACAGGGTCACCACGACCAGCACGATGGTGGCCACCGGCGAGAGCAGGCCGGCCGCGAGGGCGGCGATGCCGGGCTGGTAGCCGAGGGTCGAGAAGTAGTCCAGACCGGTCAGGCACATCACCCGCCACCAGCGCTGCCCGTGCTCCTCGGGCGCCTCGGCGTGCGGGCCGGGGTGCTGCTTCGCCCGGTCCGACAGCCCCTCCAGCAGCCACGCCCGCAGCCGGCTCGGTGCCGCGGGTTGAGGGGGGACCGGCGGGGAAGTTGTGGACACGGCAGACTCCGTCGAGGGCGCAAACGATCAAGCCGCCCGGTGGGCGGCTCCGCCAGAGTAGACAGCCGATTCATGGGCCTCTTTCGCCATCACGTACACATCGGCGCCCTGTCCTGGCACTACCGGTTGTGTCGGCCAACGGTTCGAGGACACTCGACGGTCGGACGGCCGGCGTCTGCCGGAGGGCGGCCGGAGCGCCTTCCACCGTCCGCCCGGCATGCGAAACCGCACGTCACCGCAGGTCCGGACGGCACCGGACGGCCCACTCGGACACCCGGGCGGCCACCGTCGGCCGGCTTGTCCGACCACGCCGGGGCACTCGCCGACGCCGGGCCGGTACGGACGGCCACGCCGGGTGCCGCAGCGGCGGGCGGCCGAATCTTGACGGATCTTTAACGCCCCTGCGGGCGCCCTCCCACCCTGCAGGACAGCACCCCTGGCCTTACCCCCGGAACTGCTCGCCGTCCTCGCACCCGATCACCGTCGTCGGGGCGACCTGGGCGATCGGCGGGCCCTCAAGCCCGGCAAGCGCTGCTGCCACGGTCTGGCCCGCCGGAGCGGCTGGCGGCCCGGTGACGTCACCCGTCCCGTCGGACGCCGACACGGCCCGACCCGCCTGCCGGATGCGCCGGCCCTTCGAGTGTCAGCCCGCGTCGTACCCACACTCCCGCCCCGTCGCCCCGCGGAAGCGCCCGTTACACCGGGTAGCCGATCTCCGGCGGCTCCTCCCCCGGCTCCTCCGGGTCCGCCTCCCCCTCCACAGGGCCGACCGTGCCATCCCATGACACCGGTTCCCCGCGGTCAGGCTCGGCGGGCGTACGACGTGAGGCGGTCGGCGAGTGCGGCGACGAGGTCGCGGAGTTCGTCGGGGCGCTCGATGACGAACGGCCGGTCGAGTGAGGCGAGTACCGGCGGCAACCAGTCGAGCCTCTCCACCCTCAGCTCGACGCGCAGCCAGCGCTCGGTCGCCCGGTCCTCGCCGGCCGCGGACTCGTGCTCCTCCAGGCTCGCGAGGCCGGCCGGAAGGCGGGCGCGGATCTGCTCGACCGTCCCGTGGATCCGCACGGTCACCTGATGCCGGTACTCGGCCGCGGCGAACCCCGACAGCACGCGCTGTGCCGGACCGGGGCCCACCGGCGCTTCGAACGAGCCCGGCAGGGTCCGCGCGTCCGCGATGCGATCGAGCCGGAAGGTCCGCTCCTCGCCGATCCCGGCGTCCTCGCCCGTGACGTACCACCGGCCCCCGTGGGCGACGATCCCGTATGCGTGCAGCGTGCGCTCGCTACGGCGTCCGTCACGGTCGGTGTAGCGGATCGAGACCGGCCGGTGGTGGCGCACCGCATCGGCGACCGTGAGCAGCACCCCGGAGTCCGGGGTGTCGAACTCGGCGGGCCGATCGGTGAAGGCGAGGGATTCCAGCAGTGTGTCGAGCCGGCGGGCGATGTGCTTGGGCAGCACCCGCCGGATCTTGGCCGATGCCGTCTCGCTCGCCGTCTGCTGCGTCGTCGTCAATCCTGCTCGGCGGCCGGCGACCAGGCCGAGCAGCACGGCCAGCGCCTCGTCGTCGCTGAGCATGAGCGGAGGCAGGCGGTACCCGGGGCCGAGCCGGTAGCCGCCGTACCGGCCGCGCACCGATTCCACGGGCACGTCGAGGTCGATCAGCTGGTCCACGTACCGGCGAACGGTGCGCCCTTCGACGCCGAGCCGGTCGGCGAGTTCGGCCACCGTCCGGGTGCCGCCCGACTGCAGCAGCTCCAGGAGTGTCAGTACGCGGCCGGTGGGTCGAGGCATGTTCACAGCCTAATGCGAATACAGGACCGATTCTGTCCACTATTTCTCCTAGCCTGCGACCTGCACGTGTCAGGCACGACCAAGGAGATTCCCATGGACTTCGTCTCGATCCGCATCATCACCGGTGACGTGGCACGCCTCGTCGACTTCTACGAGCGAGCCACCGGGACACGGGCGGCGTGGGCCACCGAGGACTTCGCCGAGCTCAGGACCGCGGGCGCCACCCTCGCGATCGCCGGCACCCGCACCGTCCCGCTGTTCGCCCCGGGCTCTGCCCGCCCTGCGGACAACCACAGCGTGATCACCGAGTTCCTCGTCGACGACGTGGACCGCGTCTACCGGGACCTGAGTGGCTTCGTCACCGACTTCGTCACCGAGCCCACCACGATGCCGTGGGGCAACCGGTCGCTGCTGTTCCGCGACCCCGACGGCAACCTCGTCAACTTCTTCACCCCCGTCACCCCGGCGGCCGTCGCGAAGTTCGCACGCTGACCCCTACTCCGCGACGAAGGGGGCGTATCCGATCGGGACCTCGCTCACCTGGAGGTCCGAGAAGAGCAAGGTCACGTTGTGCGCGTTGGTCTCGATGCGCACCTCGTGAAAGTCGATCCCGAGGGCCTTCGACCAGCGGCGGGTCGCCTCCGACTCGGGGAGAAGCGTGGCTCCCGGGTACAGGCAGTGCCACTTCACACCCCAGACGTACCCATCGAGGTCGACGCCCGTTTCGTGGTCGGTGAGCCGGTCGTCCAGCGAGACCCGCCAGGTCTCCGCCGGCAGTGAGGTCTCACACCGCGCCTCGACGCAGTACCGGAAGAGATACCGCAGGTGGGACGGCCTGACGCCGGTACGGGGATCAGCCGTTGCGTGGACGATGACCTCGTAGTCACGCATGTAGTTGGTGTATCCGTGGTGCACGACGGCGTGGTCGAAGGTCTCGTCCAGCATCTGCTCGAGTACGGCGCGATCCATGCCGCACTTCTACAGCACTCGGCGAGACCTTCGACAACGCGGTTCATGTCCTCCGGGGCCGAGGCCGGCCGATGCCGCGTCAGCTGTCGAGCGACGGGGGTCGGGTCACCGTCCGTCGACCGCCCGGTAGGTGCAGACGTTGACGCCGGTGCCGCTGGTGACGGTGGAGACCAGTTCGAGGGTGCGCTTGGCGCCGTCGGCCGGGAAGATCGACTTGCCGCCGCCGAGGAGCACCGGCATGACCATGAGCTTGAGCTCGTCGACCAGGCCCTCCGCGATCAGCGTGCGGGCAAGGGTCGGGCTGCCCATGACCAGCAGGTCGCCGCCCTCGGCCTTGTGCAGGCCGGCGATCCTGGAGACGGCCTCGGCGGCGGGGAGCAGCGTGGTGTTCGCCCACGTCAGGTCGGAGTCGCCGAGGGTGCCGCTGACCACGTACTTGGGGATGGCGTTCATCCGGTCGGCGAACGGGTCGCCCGCGCGGTCGGGCCAGGCGGCGGCCATGGTCTGCCAGGTGCGGCGGCCGAAGAGCAGCGCGTCCGCGGTGCGCAGCGCCGCGTCGAAGGCGCCGCCCACCACCTCCGGGTCGAAGAAGGGGTGCGACCAGCCGCCGTGGGCGAAGCCGCCGTCGGTGTCCTCCTGGGGGCCGCCGGGCGCCTGCACGACGCCGTCCAGGCTGATGAACTCGCTGACCACGATGCGCACGGTGCTCGATCCTCCGGGTGGGTCGGGACTCGGCCGGGGAGCCCCCGACCGCTCCGGCATCATGGCACCCGGCACCGACAATGCGGCGGACGTGGCCGCCCGTCAGGTCGCGGTGCTGCCGGGGCGGTTGACCATCCGGCCGGGTGGGCGGCGGCCGCGTCAGCCGTACCAGGACGCCTCGGTCGGCCGGGCCCGCCGGGGCACCTCCCGCTCGGCCATCGGGACCTGCACCTCGCCCGCGACCAGCGCGCAGCTCGGGATGCTGGTGAACACGCCGGGCAGGGCGATCCGGACCTCGACGTGCCGGGGCGGGCTGGTCGGCAGGACGGCGATCAGCGTGTGTTCCTCGGGATGGTGTCCGTGCACCCGCTCGAACGCGACCTCGTGCCCGTTCACCAGCACCTCCAGCTCGCGGACCCCGCCCAGGCGGACGCCCGCGGTCACCGAACAGCCCGCGTACTCGCAGTGGAAGTGGTACTCGCGGCCCATGCCCGCCTCCCGACGCTGCTGCTGCGGGCGGTGTCGTGCCCGGTCACTCCATCCTGACACCGGCGCGACGGGATCGGCAGGACGGCCGGTCCCGGGCGGGACGGCGGCGGCCCCGCTCCGGACGGCGGCGGGCGATGCTCCGGACGGCGGATCCCGCTCCCCCGGAGGGAGCAGTGGCCGTGACCGTTCGGCCGTCACACCGTTGGCCGCGCGGAGCACCGTTCGGGCACACCACCGTTCAAGGAGAGACCCATGCGAAAGTACGTCCGGACCGCCGTCGTCGGCGCCCTGCTGGGCGCGAGCGCGCTGACCGCCGTGCCGGCGGGGGCGGCCGGGAACACCGCCTACCCGGAGCCCTCGAAGCAGGAGCACCTGTACGCGGTGCCGGTGGCGGGCATCACCGACGTCGGCGACCTCACCAAGCTGGCGCTGCTCGGCCACGACTTCGCCGGACTGCTCGGCCACTGACGGGCCGGGGGCTGCCGGAGGGGGGGCGGCCCGGGCGGAGAACCGCCGGGCCGTCCGGGCCGTCCGGGCTCACAGGTCGAGGACGACGTCCCGGTCGGGGCGGGCGCAGCAGATCAGCGCGTTGCCGGGGGCGGGGGCCTCGACCGGCTCGGGCCGGTAGACCACCGCGCCGTCGAGCAGGCGGGTCTCGCAGGTGCGGCAGACGCCGGTGCGGCAGGACCAGCGGACGGCGATGTCGCAGGCCTCGGCGAGTTCCAGCAGGGTGCCGTACTCGCTCTTCCACGGGACGGTGAGGCCGCTTCGGGTGAACGCCACGGCGGGGCCGTCGCCGGGGAGGCCGGCGGGCGGGTGCGGGGCCGGGGTCTCGCCGGGGGGCGCGGCGATGCCGGGGGTGAGGCCGGCGGCGGTGCCGAACAGTTCGGTGCGGATCCGTTCGGGGGCGAGGCCCGCCGTGGTGAGCGCGGTGGTCAGGTCGGCCATGAAGGCCGCCGGGCCGCAGAGGTAGGCGTCGGCGTCGGCGGGCAGGCCGAGGCCGGCGACGAGTTCCGGGTCGAGCCGGCCGTGGTCGGTGTAGTGGGTGCCCTGCCGGTCCTGGGGGCGGGGGCGGCTGTAGCAGATCCGGGTGTGCGAGCGGGGCAGCCGGGCCAGCAGGTGGCGGGCCTCGGCGGCGAACGGGTGCTCGGTGCCGTCGCGGGCGCCGTGCAGCCACCAGACCGGCCGGGTGGGCGCGGTGTCGGCGAGGGCGTGCAGCATGGCGAGGACGGGGGTCACGCCGACGCCTGCCGAGGCGAGCACGACCGGGGTGCGGCCCGGGGCGAGGGTGAAGGCGCCGCGGGGTGCGGCGGTCTGCAGGGTGTCGCCGGTCCGCAGGCTGTGGTGGAGCCACGCGCTGGCCGTCCCGTGGGTCTCCCGTTTGACGCTGATCCGGTACCGCTGGGCGCCGGGCGGGCCGGAGAGCGAGTAGCTGCGCAGCAGGGCGGGCTGCCCGGGGTCGGGGGCGAGCCGGACGGTGAGGTACTGGCCGGGGGCGGCGGCGGGCAGCGGGGCGCCGTCGGGGTCGGCGAGCCAGATGGAGAGGGTGCTGCGGCTCTCGATGGCGGTGGCGGCGACGGTGAGCGGGCGGAAGCCGTCCCAGGCGGGCCGCGGGTCGGTGCCGTCGGGGTTGAGGCCGGGGTTGCCGGCGGCGCCGTCGGGTGCGTCGGCCTGCCGGAGGAGGGCGCGGAAGGAGCCCTGCCAGCCGGGGCTGAGGGCGGGGATCCGCAGTGCCGCGGCGATCCGTTCGCGCGGCCGTTCCGGCAGGTAGAGCAGGCCGTCGGCCTCGGCGACGGTCATCCGTTCGGGCCCGTCGGCGATCTTGACGATCTCCTGTCCGGCCTCGACCTCGCCCTCGGTGAGGACGCGGAGGTAGAAGCCGGGTCGGCGGTGGGTGACCAGCAGGGCGGGCATCCGCGGCTCGTCCAGGCGCAGGCCGACCCGGTAGCAGGTGACCCGCGGCTGGGTGACCTCGAAGACGGCGCCGCCGATCCGGTAGCGGTCGCCGATGCAGACCTCGTCGTCGGGGAGGCCCTCCACGGTGAAGTTCTCGCCGAAGTGGCCGGGAGCGAGGTCGTCGCGGCCCAGGACCTGCTGCCAGTGCCGGTAGGAGTCGAGCTGGTAGACCATCACGGCGCGCATCTCGCCGCCGTGGCCGACGAGGTCGCCCTGGCCGTCGCCGTCGAGGTTGAGCCGGCGGGCGGTGCGGGGGCCGGTGACGGGGTGTTTCCAGATGCCGGTGCGGACGGTGCGGCCCTGCCAGGTGACGTCCTTCGGCAGGCCGACGTTGACGGAGATCAGGTGGGCCACGGTGCTCCGTCCCTCGTCACGGCCGTTCGAAGAGTTGCAGGACGCCGCCGACGGAGAAGCAGAGCGCGCCGGTGATGGTGCCCCAGTCGGCGATGTCGGCGTTGACCAGGCTGCCGGTGGACGGCTTGGTGAAGGCGGCGAGCGCGGAGACCATGAACAGCACCGACCCGAGCTGGTTGACCGCCACGATCCACCAGCCGAGGTCGCGCGGCAGCACGCGCAGGCTGCCGTGGCAGACCTCGACGAACCCGAGGTGCCCGGAGACCAGGAACAGCACGCAGCCGATCACGTCGGGCGTCCAGATCAGCCGGTTGACCTGCTGGACGCTGAGGCCCTGCAGGAAGGAGTCCAGCAGGTTGACGGCGAAGACCAGGGTGCCGGCGAACAGCACGAAGGCGCTCAGCCAGTCGACCCGCATCGGCTCGTAGCGCCACCACCGCCAGCGGCGGGTGACCAGGGCGCATGCGCCGCCGGCGACGTGCCGCGGCGCGTTGATCACCTGGAGCAGGGTGACGTAACCGCCGGTGTTGAAGCACAGCCCGCCGACGAAGTAGATGACGGCGCTGGTGGTGGCGTCGCCGGAGCCGAACTGGGCGACGGAGGCACCGGCCGCGAAGAGCGCCCCGCCGAGCACGAAGGCGACGGAGGCGACGGTGTTCAGCCGGCGCAGCCGGGCGACGGAGACCTCGTCCGCCCTGGCGTGCCGGACGCCGCCGCCGGGTGCCCGGACGGCGAGCAGGCCGCGGCGCCGGGCGGGGCGCGACTCCCAGACGGCGGTGCCGCCTTCGGGGAGCGCCCAGGTGACCCTGGTGGTGAACGGTCCGGCGCCCTCGCGGCGCGGCGCGGCGGGCCCCGGCCGGTCGGTCGGCTCCGGCTGCTCGGGCTGCTCGGGCTGTTCCACGGGCCGAGCGTAGACCGGAGTGCGGGGCGTGCCGGCGGCGCAACGCCGGGGCGTCAGGGGGTGACGATCGCGAATCCGGGGTCGGGCGCGGAGAGGTACCCGAGCAGTTCGACGAGCACCGCCGGGTCGCCGTCGAGGGTGGCGCGGCCCTGCTCGGCGAGCCGCTCCAGGGACTCCGTGCCGAGCAGCACCGCGCGCAGGTCCGACTCGTCCAGGGTGAGGTCGAGCCGGGCGGGCGGGGCCGCCGGGCCGGGCCCGTTCACGTGGGTGAGGACGCCGTTGTGCAGCCGCACCGTCACGGGCGGACGGTCGGCGCCGAGGTGGAGGCGGAGCGTGAGGTCGGCGTGCCAGCTGCGCGGGCCGTCGACCCGGATGGCGAGGGAGTCGAGGAGCTGGTCGAGGGTGAGTGCGGCGACCAGGTCGGGCGAGTCGGCGGTGGTCGGGGTGCCGACGGGGCCGTGCCGGAGTTCGTGGGCGCCGGTGAGGTAGAAGTTCCGCCAGGTGCCGTTCTCGCTGCCGTAGCCGAGCTGCTCCAGCGCGTCGGCCTGCAGCCGGCGGGCCTCGGCGTTGCCGGGGTCGGCGAAGACGACGTGGTTGACCACCTGGGCGACCCAGCGGAAGTCGCCCGCGGCGTAGGACTCGCGGGCGCGCCGCAGCACCTCCTCGGCGCCACCCATGAAGTCGACGTAGCGGGCCGCCGCCTCGGTGGGCGGGTGCTCCCAGAGGTGGGCGGGGTTGCCGTCGAACCAGCCGAGGTAGCGCTGGTAGACCGCCTTGGTGTTGTGGCTGACGGAGCCGTAGTAGCCGGTGGTGTGCCAGGCGCGTTCGAGGGCCGGCGGCAGCTGCATGCGTTCGGCGATCTCGGGTCCGGTCAGTCCCTGGTTGAGCATCCGCAGGGTCTGGTCGTGCAGGTAGGCGTACAGGTCGCGCTGCAGGGCGAGGAAGTCGAGGACCCGGTCGCGGCCCCACACCGGCCAGTGGTGGGAGGCGAAGACGACGTCGGAGTCGTCGCCGAAGAGCTGGACCGCCTCGGTGAGGTAGTGCGCCCAGTCGTGGGCGTCGCGGACGAGGGCTCCGCGCAGGGTGAGCAGGTTGTGCAGGGTGTGGGTGGCGTTCTCGGCGGTGCACAGCGCGCGGTGGTCGGGGAAGTGGATGTGCAGTTCGGCGGGGGCCTCGGTGCCGGGGGCCATCTGGAAGACCATCCGGATGCCGTCGACGGTCTCGGTCTGCCCGGTGGTGGTGACGTGCAGGGTGGGCGGGATCAGGGTGACGGTGCCGGTGGAGGCGGTCGGGCCGAGTCCCGAGCCGACCTGGCCGCGCGGGCCCTTCCCGAGCGCGGCGCCGTACATGTAGGCGGCACGGCGGGCCATCGCGGTGCCCGCGTAGACGTTCTCGCTGACGGCGTGTTCGAGGAAGCCCTCGGGTGCGACGACCGGGACGCCGGCCGCGAGGTCCCGGTCGGTGAGGACGCCCCTGGCGCCGCCGAAGTGGTCGACGTGGCTGTGCGTGTAGAGCAGGCCGGTGACCGGCCGGTCGCCGCGGTGCTGCCGGTAGAGCGCGAGGGCGGCCGCGGCGGTCTCGGCGGAGACCAGCGGGTCGATCACCAGGACTCCGCGCTCGCCCTCGACCAGGGTCATGTTGGAGAGGTCGAAGCCGCGGACCTGGTAGATGCCGGGGACGACCTCGAAGAGTCCGTGGCCGGAGACCAGGCGGGCCTGCCGCCACAACCCGGGGTGGGCGGTGGGCGGGCAGTCCCGGTCGAGGAAGCCGTAGGCGTCGAGGTCCCAGACCACCCGGCCGTCGGCGGCCCGGATCAGGGGGTCGGCGGCGGTGCCGAGGAATCCGCGGCGTTCGTCGGCGAGGTCCTGGTCGTCGTCGAAGGGCAGGCCGTGCAGGGCGCCCGTGTTGGCGGCGGCGACGGCGGCCGATGCCTCCTGCTGCTGGTTCGGGGCCATGGCGGGTCCTTCCGTGCGGTCCTCGGCTGCGACGGATCCGCGGACCGGACCCGGGCGTGACGCGGTCGCTGCCACCCTTCTCCGACCCCCGGCCCGCCGCCATCGGGGCCGCCCGAACGGAGGAGCAGCCCGCGGGGGGGCGATTCAGGGGCCTGTGGGGGCACCTCCCCGAAGCGGCCTCCCGAATGC
Source organism: Kitasatospora arboriphila (assembly GCF_039528095.1). Taxonomy (NCBI): domain Bacteria; kingdom Bacillati; phylum Actinomycetota; class Actinomycetes; order Kitasatosporales; family Streptomycetaceae; genus Kitasatospora; species Kitasatospora arboriphila. Next base: position 2,802 of record NZ_BAAALD010000138.1, on the reverse strand, counting down.
CCTCCGGCCAGGCGTGCCGGCTGAGTACGGGTACTCAGGTCCGGTGCGGCGGCGGCTTGGCAGGATGGCCGGGTACTGCTGCCCGAAGAGACCGGAGACCCCGTGAAGCGCCTCGCCCCGGCCACCGCCGCCGTCACCGCCGTGCTGCTGGCGGCGGGCTGCGGCTCCGTCCGGGCGGGTGGTGCCGGGGGCGCCGCCGCTGCCCCGGCATCGGCATCGGCATCGGGGCGGTCCGCGGCGGACGTGATGGCACAGGTACTGGCCGAGCACGACCGGCGGTACCCGGAGGTGGCCGAGGACTGTGCCGGCGCGCGGACGGCCACGGCCGTGCCCGCCCCCTCGGCGAGCCGGGCGCCGGCCGACCCGGAGGGGTCCAAGTACGCGGAGAACCACGCCTTCCGGCAGACCGCACCGGTCGACGCCGCCCAGCGGTGCCGGGGCGACGCCCACGCGGCCAGGATCCTGGCCGCGCTCACCGGGAACGGGCGGCAGCCCGACGAGGCGGCGGTCCGTCAGGTGCTGGAGCGGCTCGGCTACCCGCGGGACGCCGTCCAGGTCCAGCGGGACGGCGGCGCCGCCGGGTTCTCGCTGGTCGTCCCCGGGGCCGGGCCGTGCATCAGCGGCCGGCTGGCCTCTCCGCCGAAGGTCGAGGTGCACGGCCCGTACGTGGAGGGCGGCTGCACCGAACCGCAGGGCGGACACTGAGCGTCCGATGCGCGGACACCGGGCCGCCGCGGGGCGGACGGCGGGCGGCGCCTGGCGTCACAGGGCGGCACTAGGCTGCACGGAGATCATCGCGCCTCAGGGGGAGGAACGGCATGGGCACCGACGGGGACGCGGCGCGGGTGCGCGACGCACTGCTGGCGCTGCGCGGGACGGACGGCGTGGAGCTGCTCGACGGATTCACCGACGCGGAGATGGACGGCTGGCCCGTCCCCGTGCCGGAGGCCGTGCGGACGGTGCTCCGCGCGGTCGGCGGCGTCCACGCGGACGACGAGGAGCACGAGTTCGGGCCGCGCCGGCTGCGGCCGTCCTCGTTCGCCGGCGGCCACTGGGAGGTCGGCAGCCACCTCGCCACCGAGCACACGGTGTGCGTCGCCGTCCGCGACCCGGACGCCGCCGTCCGCGGCCCGGTGGTGGCGGTCCGTCAGCTCGACGACCCGGAGGCCGTGGTCGAGGCCGCCCGCTTCGCGGACTGGCTGCGGGCCCTCGCGGTGCGGCTCACCGACCCGGACGCCGACGGGCTGCTGCGCCGGGCGACCGCAGCGGTCGACGCGGTGCCCAGCGTCGCCGCCGCCGAGGGTCCGGACGCCGCCCTCGCCGCCCTGGTCGGCCGCGGCGACCAGCTCGCCGACGTCGCGGACCTCCGCCACCTGCCCGCCCTCCCCTGCCGGATCGACTTCGAGCCGTACTACACCTACGCCCACAACACCGCCGACACCGGCAGCAGCGAGCTGCGGTTCGAGATGCTGGGCGGCGGCCGGGCACTGCTGGTGCGCTCCGTGGTCAGCGGCGACTTCCTCGGTCGACCGGTGCGCCGCCACGCCGTGCCAGCCGACGCGGGCCGACGGGCGGTCGCCGAGCTGCGGGCCCTCGCCGCCGAACACCCGGCGTCCGTGGTGCTCGACCCGGGCTGCACCGACGCCGAGATGGACGGCTGGCCCGTCCCGGTGCCGCCGGAGGTGCGGACGGTGCTGCGCGCGATCGGCGGCGTCGCGGTGGCCGGGCTGCCGGTCCTGCGGCTGCGGCCCGGCGGCCCCGAGCACGAGGTCGACCCGGAGGTGCACCGGATGCTCGGCGGCGACGGCAGCTACTGGCCGATCGCCCGGGCGGCGTACGGGCGGCAGCACGCCATCGCCCAGGTCCGGATCGATCCCGGCACCGGGGAGTGGGGCTACGCCGTGTCGGTGACCGGCGACGCGGGGCTGCTGCGCGAGTACCCGGAGCTGACGCTGCTCGGCGAGTCGCTCGCGGACCTGCTGCTGACGGTGGCCCGGATCGCCCGCAGGGCCGCCGGGGCCCGGGACTTCGCCCGCGCCGCGGCCGCTGCCGCGCCCTGGTTCTTCCCCAACACCGGCGAGGCCTGGATCCTCCCGGAGCCGGTCGGCGAGTGGTCGGGGGCGGAGGACGCCCTGCGGGCGGCCGCCGCGGCCCTGCCGGAGGGCAGCTTCGCGGGCGACCTGCGGACCGCACCGGCCCCCGGCGACCTCTGCTTCTACCGCGCCGACGACTGGCCGTACCGGGCCCGCCTCGACCGGCTGGTCTTCCTCGGCGCCGGCCGCATCGCCGCCGCGGTACCGGAGGCGGCGTCCTCCTGACGGAGGGGGCACCACACGTACGGCATCGGCGCGGCCCGCCGCCGCGCCGCCCGAGCGCGAGCGCCACGCCCGGAGACGACTCCCGGACCGCCCGCGGACCACCCCGGCGCGCCCGCCCGGCCACCGGGCCCTGCTGCGACCAGGTGCGGGGCCACCGGTTCACCACCGCGACCTCGCCGCTCGCCCCCCACTCCTGTGCCGGCACAGGCCCGGCCCTGTGCCGACACAGGCCCGGCGACCCGCGGCAGGGTGTGCAGCCGGCACCTCGGCGGGGCATGTCACGGCGGGCCGGGCTGGCGTTGATGGCACAGAGTGTGTTCTATTAGGGGAACTGAGTTCCCTCCCTCTGTGGATCGTGTTCCGCCAACGGTTGCGGGACGGACTGGAGCACCCGAACCATGAGCAACTCCTTCGATCTGTTCCGCACGACCGAGGAGCACGACATGCTCCGTGACGCGGTGCGGTCGCTGGCCGAGGCGAAGAT
>NZ_BAAALD010000137.1:0-15427 GCF_039528095.1 Kitasatospora arboriphila | reverse complement strand
CCATGCCGCCCGCCTCCGACCGGCCGGCATGGTCTGCACGGCCGGGGCCGCCGGGACGGGCTGCGGCGCCGGGGCGGGCTCCGGCACGGCCGCCGCGGCGGGTGCCGCGGGCGGTTCGGCGGTGGGCGCGCCCAGCCGCGCGTTCTCGGCGGCGATCGCGGCCGCCCCGGCCTCCTGCAGCCACTGCGGCGGGCTGAGCAGGAACGAGGTCGCCTCGACCGCGCCCGGCACCGGCCGGGCGGCGCCGGCCGGGTTGGGCTCCGTCCGGCCGCCGTACGTCTCCTCGAACTGGCGGACCACCTCGTTGACCGGCAGCGGCGGCCAGAGGGTGCTCGCCCCGCTGTCCCGGGCGATCACCAGCCGCACCTCGCCGCCCTCCGGGGGCTCGCCCTCGGCCCCCTCCACCGCCCAGCAGACGAAGCCCAGGTCGAACTCCCGCACCCGTACCTCGCGCTGCCGGGAGCGCGGCACGCCGGCGTTGATCCAGTCCTCGGCGATCTCCTGCGCCTGCGCGTACGTCACCACGCCCGGCTCACCCCTCCGTTGCTCAGTTCACCGGGACGGCCCGGGCGAACCCGCCGTCCACCATCAGCTCCGCGACCGTCTCCAGCTCCGGCGGACTGCCCGCCAGCCGGAGCAGGAACGCGTCGAAGCTCTCCCCGCAGGGCAGCAGCAGCCGCGCCACCCTCTCCTCCGGCGGTTCCGTGCCGCCGCCGTCGCGCGCGTCGTCGTACGGGCAGAACCAGACCGAACCGGTCCGTTCGCCCCGCACCTTGAGCGCGAGCAGACCGCCCTGGACGTAGGCGATGCCCAGGTAGTCCTTGGTGAGGTGGTCGCGCAGGCACTTGTTGGCGTACACCAGGTCGTGCACGCCGTACTCCTCGCTCAGCGTCAGGAACGGCTGGTCGAGGAGGACTCCGTAGTCGGCGTCCAGGGCGACGCCGGCCGGGGCGCGGCCGCCGGCGATCTTCAGGAAGCTGCGGTAGGCGCCGGGCAGCGGGTGCCCGAGCCGCTGCTCGGCGCGCTGCACCAGGTCCTCGGACACCGCGACCGGGTCGCCGCCGTCCATGGCCAGCGGGAAGTGCACCGGCCGGCGCTCCTGGAGCGGGCGGGTGCCGCGGCGGGCGTGGTCGGCGGAGGAGCGGGCGAGGCCGCCGTGGTGCCGCAGCAGCGCCTTGACCTCGACGGGGACGAGCTCCATCCGGCGCCAGCCGGGCGCGGCCCGGCCGACGGCGTGGTGCCAGGTCCAGCCGGGCGGGGTGGCGACGGCGGTCGTCAGGTCGGCCCACAGCTCGTGGCCCTGGGTGAACAGCGCGGCGTTGGCGGACACGTAGTCGGTGAGCCGCAGCTCGTCCACGCCGAAGCCCTCCGGCGGGTCGGCCACCTCGGCGGCCGCGGCGGCGTACGGACCGAAGTCCGGGAAGCCGTACTCGTCCACGCGGACACCGGCCGGGTGCTTCTCGGCCCGGATCGGGTCCGGGAACTGCACCACCTGGCCCGCGTACGCCGAGTTGGGCGCGGCGGCGGCGCCGGGCCGACCTGTCGTCATCAGGGCTCCCCCACTGGCTCTGCACTGTTGCGGGCACCAGCGTAGGGGAAGGGACACCCCTGGAGACCAGGGGCGTCACTCCCGTTCCGGGCGGCACCGCGTCAGCGGCGCACCGCCTTCGCCAGCACCTCCGCCACCCGGCTCTGCTGGTCCTCGGTGATCTGCGGGAAGAGCGGCAGGGTGAGCAGTTCGGCGGCGGCCCGCTCGGCGACCGGGAAGGCCCCCTCGGCGTGGCCGAGGCCGCGGAAGGCGGGCTGCAGGTGGACGGGCACCGGGTAGTGCACCCCGGCGCCGATCCCGGCGGCCTGCAGGTCGGCGAGGACAGCGTCGCGGCCGCGTGCCACCCGGACGGCGTACAGGTGCCAGACGTGCTCGTTGCCGGGCAGGGTGCGCGGCAGGGTGATGCCGTCGACGCCGGCGAGCAGCGCGTCGTAGCGGGCGGCGGCGGCCCGGCGGGCCTGGTTCCAGGCGGGCAGCCGGCGCAGCTTGGCGCGCAGCACGACGGCCTGCAGGGTGTCCATCCGGGAGTTGAAGCCGAACCGCTCGTGCACGTACTTGCGGCCGGAGCCGTGGTCGCCGATCAGCCGGACGGCGGCGGCGAGGCCCTCGTCGTCGGTGACCACCGCGCCGGCGTCGCCGTAGGCGCCGAGGTTCTTGCCGGGGTAGAAGCTGGTGGCGGCGATCCGGCCCCAGGAGCCGGAGACCCGGCCGTCCTGCCGGGCGCCCTGGGACTGTGCGCCGTCCTCGACCACGGGCAGCTCGCCGGCGATCTCCAGCAGCGGCGCCATCGGGGCGAGCTGGCCGTTGAGGTGGACGGGCAGCAGCACCGCGGCGCCGGGCAGCGCGTCGGCGACGGCCGCCGGGTCGATCAGCAGGTGCTCGGGGTCGACGTCGACCAGGACGGGCCGCAGCCCGGCCCGGACGACCGCCTCGGCGGTGGCGACGAAGGTGTTGGCGGGCAGCACCGCGCCGGAGCCGGGCGGCAGGTCGAGGGCGCGCAGGGCGAGTTCGAGGGCGTCGGTGCCGTTGGCGGTGCCGACCGCGTGCCGCACCCCGGAGAAGGCGGCGTACTCGGCCTCGAAGGCGGCCACGTCGGGGCCCTTGATGTAGGCGCCGCCCGCCAGGACGGCGTCGAAGCCCGCGCGCACCTCCTCGGCGACCTCGGCGTGGGCGGCGTGCAGGTCGACGAGCGGGATGTCGGTCATGGGATTCGCCCCTCGGCGGGTTCGGTGGACAGTGCGGGCACGGGCACGGGCACGGGTACGGCTTCGGGCTCGGTGGGCTCGGGCTCCACGCGCAGCGGGAGGCTGCCGCCGGAGAGGCAGGCGCCGGTCGCGGCGTCCCACCGCCAGTGGTGGCGGGGGCACTCGACGACGCCGTCGGCGATCACGGCGTGGGCGAGGTCCTCGCCGGCGTGCGGGCACCAGCGCTGCAGCCGCAGGCCGTCGCGCCGGACGGTCTCGTCGGAGGCGGTGCGCTCGTGCACCAGCCGGCGGGTCTGGGCGGGCTGGTGGCCGTACCGCAGCAGCGAGAGCAGGGTGAGGTCGAAGACGTCCGGGTCGCGGTGCAGGGCGAGCCGCATGGAGAGCAGGGCCTCCTCCCAGCCGGCCCGGCCGTCGAGGACGGCGCGCAGGGCGCGCGGCGGGACGCGGATGGTGTAGCCGGGGTCGACCGGTTCGTCCTCCAGGTCGACCCGGGCGGCGAGGTCGCCGAGGGCGATCCGCCAGGCCTCGCCGCCGGCCTCCAGGGCGAGCCGGCCGCGGTAGTCGGCGAGCAGCGGGCGGTTGAGCCGGCGGAGCCGGTCGAAGTGGGCGTCGACCTCCTCGGCGGTGGGCGGCGCGGGCTCGCCGCGGTGGTACGCCTGCCACTCCTCGCGGCGGCGTTCGCGGTAGTCGGCGAGGTACCCGGCCGGGTCGGTGAGCCAGCGGCCGGGCGGGGCCGGGGGCACCTCCCGGCCGTCGGGCCCGGGGAGCGCGCCGACGGTGTCGCCGGGGGCCGTCCGGACGACCTCGACCCCGGGACAGGCGGCGGCGAAGTCGGCGGCGACGTCCTCCCAGTGCGGGAAGATCGTCCGTTCGCGGTCGTTGAACCGGTCGAGCTCCGGGTCGAGGAAGCAGGCCGGGCCGGCCGAGGGCAGGTAGCGGCGGGCTCCGGTGAGCCGGACCTTGCGGACCAGACTGTCCATCAGGTCGGCGCGGACGGCGGCGGTCTTGGCGGCCATCCGCGCGGGCGGGTAGTCGTAGGCGTTGGGGTACCACATGGCGCCGGAGTACTGGGCGGCCAGCAGGTCGACGCCGCCGGGCAGGTCGGACAGCGGCGGGTTGCAGTCGTTGAGGTCGAGGAAGCGCAGCCCGCCGAGGTCCAGCAGCAGGCCGCTGTCCTCCTTGTGGCTGGTGTCCAGCAGCATGGTGGCGGTGGCGTCCGGGCCGAGCCGGTGGGTCTCCCGGTGGCCGAGCGGCACCTGCCGGGTGAAGCCGAGTGCGGCGAGCCGGCGCTGCAGCGACCGGGTCCGGTAACGGGGCACCAGGACGGCGGTGTCCCGGGAGAGCCGGTCGAGCAGCCGCTCGTCGAGGTGGTCCTCGTGGGTGTGCGAGACGTAGAGGTAGTCCCAGCGGCCGGCCACCACCTCGGGCAGCAGCGGCCGGTTGTCCGGGTACGGGAACCAGGCGCCCAGGAACGCGGGGTGGAACCACGGGTCGATCAGCAGCCGCAGGCCGGCGTGCTCGACCGCGAAGCCGGCGTGCCCGAGGTGCCTGATCGAGGTCACCCGACGGCCTCCCGGAGGGCCGCGACGACGCGGTCCTGCTGCTCCTCGGTGAGGGTGTGGAACAGCGGCAGGATCAGCGAGCGGTGGGTGATCAGCTCGGTGGCGGGCAGCGGCACCCGGGCGGTGCCCTTGTACGGGGCCTCCAGGTGGGCGGCCATGATGCCGCGCCGGGCGGAGACTCCGGCGGCGGCGAGCCGGGCGAGCACCTCGGTGCGGTCGGGGGCGGTGTCCGGCAGCAGCAGCCAGCAGGCCTGGTAGTTGCCGGTGCCGTGGGCGGGGTCGGCGACCAGCCGTGCGGCGAGCGGGCCGAGCAGGCTGCGGTAGCGCTCGGCGAGTTCGCGCCGCCGGGCGACCATCGCGGGCAGCTTGCCCAGCTGGACCAGGCCGACGGCGGCCTGGATGTCGGTCATCCGGTGGTTGAAGCCGATCTCGTCGTAGGTCTCGACGACGGCGGCGCCGCCGGAGGCGCTGTGCCGGTCGGCGGCGGAGACGCTCATCCCGTGCTCGCGCAGCCGGCGCAGCCGGGCGGCGAGGTCGGCGTCCTGGCAGGTGACCATGCCGCCCTCGCCGGTGGTGAGCAGCTTGCGCGGGTGGAAGGAGTAGGCGGCGATCTCGGCGGCGGCGCCGACCGGGCGGCGGCGGTAGAGGGAGCCGGCGCCGCAGGCGGCGTCCTCGACGACGGTGGCGCCGCGGGGTTCGACCAGGGCCCGGATCGCGTCGAGGTCGACCGGGACGCCGCCCTGGTCGACGGCGATCACGGCCCTGGTGCGGTCGGTGAGCACGGCGGCGACCGTGTCGGCGGTGAGGTTGCCTGTGGCGGGGTCGACGTCCGCGAAGACCGGGACGGCGCCGACGTAGGTGACGGCGTTGGCGGTGGCGACGAACGAGAGCGAGGGGACCACCACCTCGTCGCCGGGCCCGACCCCCGCGCCGATCATGGCGAGGTGCAGCGCGGTGGTGCAGGAGGAGACGGCGACCGCGTGCGGGACGCCGAGGTGCTCGGCGAAGGCCCGCTCGAAGGCGGCGACCCGCGGGCCCTGGGCGACCCACCCGGAGCGGACGGCCTCGGCGGCGGCCTGGGCCTCCTCCTCGCCGAGCCACGGCACCATGACGGGGATGACGGCCGCGGGGGTACTGGACACGGGGGCGCTCCGAACTGCTCGCGGGTCGGTCGTGGTCACTGCGCGCGCCACCAGGCGACGAGCCGGCGCAGGCCCTCGTCGAGGCCGAGGTCGGGCTTCCAGCCGAGGTCGCGTTCGGCGGCGGAGATGTCGGCGAGCCGGCGGACCACGCCGCCCGCGGTGCCGCGGGCCGGGCCGTGCTCGACGTCGAGGTCGCTGCGGTCCATCGCGGCGAGCAGCGCGTCGGCGAGGCCGCGCAGCGAGACCTCGCTCGCGGAGGCGATGTTGTAGACCCGGTCGGTGACGGGGGCCGCGGCGGCGAGCAGGTTCGCCCGGGCGATGTCCTCGGTGTAGACGAAGTCCATGGTCTGGGTGCCGTCGCCGAAGATCAGCGGGGGTTCGCCGGAGGCGATCCGCTCCATCCAGCGGATGAACACCTCGGTGTACCGGCCGTGGACGTCCATCCGGGGGCCGTACACGTTGAAGTAGCGCAGCGCGACGTAGTCCAGGCCGGTCATGGCGTGGAAGCTGCGCAGCATGCCCTCGTTGAACGCCTTGGCGGCGCCGTAGAAGGTGTCGTTGTTGTAGGGGTGCTGGGTCTCCGGCGTCGGGAAGGTGTCGGCGAGGCCGTAGACGGAGGCGGTCGAGGAGGCGATCAGCTTGCGGACGCCCTTCTCGGCGGCGGCCTCGACGACGTCGAAGGTGCCGTCGACCATGATCTCCAGGGCGAGCCGGGGTTCGGCGGCGCACTGGGTGATCCGGATCGCGGCGAGGTGGAAGAGCAGGTCGGTGTCGTCGCCGAGGAGTTCGCGCAGCAGTGCGCGGTCGCGGATGTCGCCGTCGACGACCCGCAGTTGGCCGGGGGCGGCGAGCTCCAGGGCGCGGGCGAGGTTCTCCGTGCGGCCGCGGACGAAGTTGTCGAGCACGACGACCTCGCGGGCACCGGCCTCGATCAGCTGGTCGACGACGGTGGAGCCGATGGTGCCGGCGCCTCCGGTGACCAGGCAGCGGGAGCCGGGGACGGGGACTGCGTTCATCGGGCGGCGGCCCTCTCCTGTGCGGTGGACGACGGTGCGGGGCTCGGCAGTGCGGTGACGGGGTCGGTACCGGCGGCCGGGCCGACGGGCACGGTGGCGCCGCCGAGTTCGAGGCTGCGGGAGGCGGCGTGCAGCAGGCGCAGCACCCGCAGGCCGGAGCGGCCGTCGGTGAGCGGGGCCCGGCCCTCGGTGACGGCGGCGGCGAACTCGGCCATCACGTTGCGCAGCGCCTCCTGTTCGACCAGGGCGGGGGCGACCATGTCGCCGACCCGGTACGAGATCATGGCGCGGTGCCGGATGGCGTCGGTGAGCTCGTCGGGCGGGGTGAGGTCGACGCCGCGGTCGTGGATCGCCAGCCGGGCCTGCGGGTTGAGGTCGTCCCAGACGAGGGTGCGCCGGGAGCCGCCGATCAGGGTGGTGCGGACCTTGGTCGGCGAGAGCCAGTTGACGTGGCAGTGGGCGAGCGCGCCGTTGCTGAGCCGGACGGTGAGGTAGGCGACGCAGGCGCGGCCGGCCCCGATCGGGTCGGCGCCCTGGGCGCTGACGCCGACCGGTTCGACGCCGGGCGGCAGCACGAAGTCGAGGATCGACAGGTCGTGCGGGGCGAGGTCCCAGAGCACGTCGACGTCGGGCTGGACGAGGCCGAGGTTGATCCGCACCGAGTCGAAGAACTGGACGTCGCCGATCTCGCCGCCGTGCACGAGCTCGCGGATCCGGCGGACCACCGGCGTGTAGCAGAAGGTGTGGTCGCACATCAGCACCAGTCCGCGTTCTTCAGCGAGTTCGCACAATTCCGCGGCCTCGTCGGCGGTGGTGGTGATGGGCTTCTCGACGAGCACGTGGCGGCCGGCCTCCAGGGCGGCGCGCACCAGCTTGTAGTGGGCGGCGGCGGGGGTGGCGACGGCGACGGCCTCGACCCGGTCGTCGGCGAGGACTTCGTCGAAGGAGGTGGTGGTGCGGACGGTGCTGTACTCGCCGAGCACCCGGCGGGAGCGTTCCTCGTCCAGGTCGCACAGCCAGTGCAGCCGCAGGGCGGCTGTCTGCTGGGCGTTGCGGACGAGGTTGGGTCCCCAGTACCCGGCGCCGACCACGGCGAGGCCGATCCGGCGCCCGGGCGCGGACCCGGTCGTACCCGGCGTGGGGACGTGCTCGCCGGGCGCTTCGTGCGCCTCCTGCGCCGGCGCGTGCCCCTGCCCGTGCTGCGTCGACATCGACAAGACCCCCCTTGTCCGGTGCCGGAGCGTCACTGCCCCGGAGCACCCCGCGTCCGTGCGGCCCCCCCGGATCGGATCACCACCGCCGGCCCTGCGGCCGGCGGCGCCCCACGGTGCTGCCCAGGTGGCCCCGCCGCTGGAACGGTACCGGCCGCCGTACGCCCCCGGGGGCCGAATCCGCAAACCCGCGGCGCGCCGTGACGGCCTTCGCAACGCTCCGTACACCCCGGGTCCGCGGCGCTGCGAAGGGTTTGACAGTCTTGAGGCCCACAATGAGGGAGCAGGTCGGCGTCCACCGACCGTCAGCACCCCGGCAGACTGCCGACCGGGGCCGGAGACCCGCGCGGAACGCGATCGAGGAGAACCATGTCAGCGAGCCCGACGGCCGACCGGGAGGCCGGCACCGCCGAGCAGCCGGCGGCCCCGGCCGTACCGCGACTGCTGCACGTGCGGGACAGCGTGCTGCCCGCGGTCGCGGCGGCGCTCTCGCTGAAGAACGGCGAGGTGCACACCCTGGCCGGCGACAAGGCCGACCTCGCTCCGCTGCTCCACCCGCTGGTCGGGGACTTCCTCGCCGGCCTGCCGATCGAGCACCGCGAGCGGTTCACCGGGCGGTGCCCGGAGGCGGTGCTGCTCTCCCAGTACCTCACCACGGTGGACGGGGCGCGGTCCAAGCGCGCCTCGCGCAAGCCGCTGGGCCTGCACGACGCCCGCAAGGCGTTGCGGGGCGCCCGGCTGACCACCCTGCGCATCCGCGAGGAGGGGGACCCGGCGCACGGCACGCACGCGCCGCCGTGCCGCTCCTGCGCGGCCCTGCTGGACCACATGAACGTCGCGAGCGTCGCCGTCGGGCCCACCACCCGCTGACGCGCGCCGTCCCTGTCCCCGAACCACGGAGCAGACCCTGAACGCGACCGCCGTACGAACCCAACCGCGCTTCCCCGCCGACGTGGCCGCCGCCCTCAAGCAGGCCGGCTGGCACCCCGGACGCTGGGAGATCCGCCAGGCCGAGGCCTGGGCGGACGTGCTCGCCGTGCACGGCGGGCCCCTGGACACCCCGCACTCCGTCTTCCCCGCCGCCGTGGAGGCCTGGGCCGAGTTCGGCGGGCTGGCCTTCGACCTGGACGGCGCCGGCCGGGCACTGGCCCGCACCCCCTTCCTGCTCGACCCGCGCTGCGGCCTGCACCAGCCGCGCACCCTGGCCGACCTCGGCCGCGCGCTCGGCACCCGCCTCGCCCCGCTCGGCGAGGAGCGGTACGGCCAGGCACTCCTGGCGATCGACGAACTCGGCCGGGTCTTCAGTCTGGACCACACCGGCGAGTGGTACCTCGGTGCCACGGTCGACCAGGCGCTCGCCACCCTGGTCATGGGGCTCCCCCCGGAGCGGCTGCGCGCCTGACGCTCCGGCACCGCCCGTTTCCCCCGCACCGGCTGACGGATCGTCGGCCGGTGCGCTCCCGTCCGTCACCCTTCGTGCGCGGGCGCGCCGCTTTCGCCCGAACCCCTCCCGTCCCGCCCGCCCCGGGTCCACACTGTGTGGCAATTCCGAGGAGAAGACCGGGAGGAATCGCGATGAGCGCCCCCACCGCCGCCGCGGACCGCACCGAGACCCCCGACCCCGACACCGGCGCCGACCCCGACACCGCGGAGGCCCCCGGGCGGCAGCCGCTCTTCGACAACGCCAAGTTCGCGGCGGTCGCGCTGGTGGTGTGCGCGCACACCTGGATGCCGCTGGCCGGCGCCGACCGGACGGTCGCCGCCGCGGTGCTGACCGTCGCGGCCTTCGCGATGCCGGTGTTCGTGACGCTGTGCGGCCGGTTCGCGCAGCCCCGGCCGGGCCGTCCGGCGGTGGACGGCCGCCGCCTGGTGACCGGCGTCGCCGTGCCGTACCTGGTCTTCCAGGTGCTGTACAACCTGGTCGGCATGGCGCTGGAGGGCCGGTTCGCACCGTTCTCGCTGCTGGAGCCGCGCTGGCTGACCTGGTTCCTGCTCTCGCTGTTCGCCTGGCGGCTGACCGTGCCGCTGTGGACGGCGCTGCGGCATCCGCTGGCGGTGGCCGTGCTGGTCGCGGCCGCCTCGGGCGCCGCCCGGGCGCTGCCGGAGGAGCTCGCGCTCAGCCGCACCCTCGCCTTCCTGCCGTGGTTCGTGCTCGGGCTGGTGCTGCGCCCGCACCACGTCGCCCTGCTGCGGCGGCCGGCCGGCCGGCGCTGGGCCCCGGCGGTGCTGGCCGCGGTCTTCGCGGTGCTGTGGCTCGCCGCCCCCGAGCTGCTGAACCCGGGCTGGGTGGAGTGCACCGGCAGCGCCGCCCAGTTGCACGTCCCGTACCCGGTGTGGCTGGCCGTCAGGGCCTCGCTCGGACTGCTGTCCCTGGTCGCCGGGGCGGCGTTCCTGGCCCTGCTGCCGGAGGGCCGGACCCGCTGGACGGCGCTGGGCGCGGCCTCGCTCCACGTCTACCTGCTGCACGGGCTGCCGCTGAAGCTCGTCCAGGCCTCCGGCGTCTACCACGCCCGGGTCCTGCACCACGCCTGGACGGCGCTGCCCCTGTTCGGCACCTTCGCCCTGACCCTCGCGGTGGTCCTCGCCCTCCCGCCGGCCGTCCGCCTCTTCACCCCGCTGGTCGGCCCGAGACTCGCCGACCGCCTGCTGAAAGCACCCCCGGAGGGCGAACCACGAGGGGCGCGGGGAGCGGCGCAATCAGGGAGCGGGCGGCCCGACGGCCACGGCCGACCGGAGTTCACCGGGCGACCCGCACCCGGACTGCGCGGTTCCCCGCGCCCCTGAGGGGCCGCTAAGCCAGCCGTTCCGAGGGCACCGCCAGCCGGGAGGGCAGCACCGCCTCGACGCGGAAGCCCCCGTCCGGCTCCGGGCCGGCGTCGAAGCTGCCGCCGAGGGAGACGACCCGTTCGCGCATGCCGACCAGCCCGTTGCCGCCGCTCGGCAGGCGGACGGGCTCGGCGCCGCCCGGGCAGTCGTTGACCACGGCCACCCGCACCCCGTTCGGCACGAAGGCCAGCAGGACGGACACCCGGGCCCCGCCGGCGTGTTTGTGGGCGTTGGTCAGCCCTTCCTGGACGACCCGGTAGGCGGTCTGTTCGGCGTCCCCGCGGTAGGGGCGGCGCTCGCCGCTGACGGTCAGCGAGACCGCCATCCCGGCGGCCCGGGACTGTTCGACGAGTCCGGTGACCTCGGTGAGGCCGCCCGTGCTCTCGGCGGCGGCCGCGGCCGGCTCGGCCATCCGCAGCACGCCGAGGATCTCCCGCAGCTCGTCCAGGGCCTGCCGGCCGACCTCTCCCATCAGTTTGGCGCTGGCCTGCGCCTTCTCCGGGTCCTTGGTGATGATCCGCTCCAGTGCTCCGGCGTGCACCACCATCAGGCTGACCCGGTGGGCGACCACGTCGTGCATCTCGCGGGCGATCCGGGTGCGCTCCTCCAGCCGGGCCCGCCGGGCCCGTTCGCTGGCCTGTTCGGCGAGCAGGTCGAGTTCGGCCTCCAGGCCGAGCGCCCGGTCCGTGAGCGATTCGACGAGTCGGCGGCGGGCGCCGACGTAGAGGCCGGTGACCACCGGCGGCACGGTCAGGCCGACCGAGACGAGGGCGGCCAGCAGGACGAACACCCAGGTCGGCGGGGTCTCCTCGGCGGGCACCTGGGTGGGGGCGAGCATGTAGACGAGGGCCATGCCGAAGGTCTCGGCGAGGGCGATCGCGGAGAGCGCGACGACCCGGCGGCGGCGCGAGGGCCACTCCCAGGTGGCGGCCAGCGTGTAGAGCGAGACGACCAGCAGCACCATGCCGAACAGACCGGGCACGAAGACCAGCCCGACCAGGACGGGTACGGCCGGCCAGCGCCGCCGCACGACCAGCGTCGCCCCGGCCAGTGCCCCCAGCACCGCCGACACGACCGCGGCCGGCGCACCGAGGTGCAGCCGGTCCCCCACCATGCCGTACGCCCCCGCGGCGCACTCCAGTCCGGCCAGTCCGGCCAGCCCCACGTCCAGCAGCGCACTGCGGCGCCGGGGCCACCACCCCAGGGTGTGGACCGGCCCGCCCCCCTCCGGCGACTTGCTCATGGGGGACAGCGTAAGGCCGCCCCTCGGGCCCTCCCCAGCGAGTTCTGCGGGACCCGGCGCGAGCGGCACCCTGTCCGCCATCCGGCCAATCTCGGACGCGGCACCCGGTGCCACCTATGCTGTGCGGGTCGGACAGCGCGGTCCGCACGCATCACCGTTACAAAGGTGATGAGAGCCGTTGCCGAACCCCCCACCACCACAGGGAGACAGCCGTGACCGCTCCGGTCCCCGCCTCGTCGGACGCCTCGTCCGCGACCGCCGGCCCCGACGCCGACAACGCCGCCCTGCGCGCGGACATCCGACGCCTCGGCGACCTGCTCGGCGAGACGCTGGTCCGGCAGGAGGGCCCCGAGCTGCTCGGCCTGGTGGAGCAGGTCCGCCTGCTCAGCCGCACCGACGGCGAGGCCACCGCCGAGCTGCTCGCCGGCATCGACCTGGAGACCGCGGGCAAGCTCGTCCGTGCCTTCTCCACCTACTTCCACCTCGCCAACGTCACCGAGCAGGTGCACCGCGGCCGCGAGTTCGCCACCCGCCGGGCCCGCGAGGGCTCGCTGCTCGCGCAGACCGCGGACCAGCTCGCCGAGGCGGACCCGAAGCACCTCCAGGACACCCTGGCCCACCTGGCCGTCCGGCCGGTGTTCACCGCGCACCCGACGGAGGCCGCCCGCCGCAGCGTGCTCAACAAGCTGCGCCGGATCGGCGAGCTGCTGGAGCGCATCCACCGCGAGCACCTCGCCTCGGGCCTGTCCGAGGCCGACCCCGTGCGGCACTCCTCGGCGAAGCGCCAGGCCGACCGCCGGCTCGCCGAGGTCATCGACCTGCTGTGGCAGACCGACGAGCTGCGGATCGCCCGCCCCGAGCCGACGGACGAGGCCCGCAACGCCGTCTACTACCTGGACGAGCTGTACCGCGAGGCCGTCCCCGCCGTCCTGGAGGAGCTGCACGAGGAGCTCGCCCGGGTCGGCCTGGCGCTGCCCGACGGGGTGCGCCCGCTGACCTTCGGCACCTGGATCGGCGGCGACCGCGACGGCAACCCCAACGTGACCCCGCAGGTCACCTGGGACGTCCTCAACCTGCAGCACGAGTACGGCATCAAGGACGCCCTCGCCACCGTCGACGACCTGCGCAACTCGCTCTCCACCTCGGTGCGCCTCGCCGGGGCGAGCGAGGAGCTGCTGGCCTCGCTGGACGCCGACCTCAAGGCGCTGCCGGAGCTCAGCCCCCGCTACAAGCGGATGAACGCCGAGGAGCCGTACCGGCTCAAGGCCACCTGCGTCCGCCTCAAGCTGGAGAACACCCGGGACCGGCTGGCCGCGGGCACCCCGCACGTCGAGGGCCGCGACTACGTCGGCACCCGCGAGCTGGTCGCCGACCTGCGCCTGATCCAGGACTCGCTGCGTGCCCACCGCGGCGGGCTGATCGCCGACGGCCGGCTGGCCCGCGCGATCCGCACCGTCGAGGCGTTCGGCCTGCAGCTCGCGACCATGGACGTCCGCGAGCACGCCGAGGCCCACCACCACGCGCTCGGCCAGCTCTTCGACCGGCTCGGCGAGGAGGCCTGGCGCTACGCGGACATGCCGCGCGAGTACCGGCAGCGGTTGCTCGCCAAGGAGCTGCGCTCGCGCCGTCCGCTCGCGCCCGTCCCGGCCCCGCTGGACGCGGCCGGCGCGAAGACCCTCGGCGTGTTCAGCACGATCCGCGAGGGCTTCGAGCGGTTCGGCGACGAGATCGTCGAGTCGTACATCATCTCGATGTGCCAGGGCGCGGACGACGTGTTCGCGGCGGCGGTGCTGGCCCGCGAGGCCGGTCTGATCGACCTGCACGCCGGCATCGCCAAGATCGGCATCGTGCCGCTGCTGGAGACCACCGACGAGCTGCAGCAGGCCGACCGGATCCTCGACGAGATGCTCTCCGACCCGTCGTACCGCCTGCTGGTGTCGCTGCGCGGCGACATCCAGGAGGTCATGCTCGGCTACTCGGACTCCTCCAAGTTCGGCGGCATCACCACCTCGCAGTGGGAGATCCACCGCGCCCAGCGCCGGCTGCGCGACGTCGCCCACCGCTACGGCATCCGGCTGCGGCTCTTCCACGGCCGCGGCGGCACCGTCGGCCGCGGCGGCGGCCCCTCGCACGAGGCGATCCTCGCCCAGCCCTGGGGCACCCTGGAGGGCGAGATCAAGGTGACCGAGCAGGGCGAGGTCATCTCCGACAAGTACCTGCTGCCGTCGCTGGCCCGGGAGAACCTCGAACTCACCGTCTCCGCGACGCTCGCCGCCTCGGCGCTGCACACCGCGCCGCGGCAGGCCCCGGAGGAGCTGGCCCGCTGGGACGCCGCGATGGACCAGGTCTCCGAGGCCGCGCACACCGCCTACCGCGGCCTGGTCGAGCAGGAGGACCTGCCGAAGTACTTCTTCGCGGCCACCCCGGTCGACCAGCTCGCCTCGCTGCACCTGGGCTCCCGCCCGTCCCGCCGTCCCGACTCCGGCGCCGGGCTGGACGGCCTGCGGGCCATCCCGTGGGTCTTCGGCTGGACGCAGTCCCGGCAGATCGTCCCCGGCTGGTACGGCGTCGGCGCGGGCCTCGCCGCCGCCCGCGAGGCCGGTCTCGGCGACGTGCTGGACGAGATGTACGGCCAGTGGCACTTCTTCCGCAACTTCCTGTCCAACGTCGCCATGACGCTGGCCAAGACCGACCTGCGGATCGCCCGCCACTACGTCGAGCAGTTGGTGCCCGCCGACCTGCACCACATCTTCGACCAGATCACCGCCGAGCACGAGCGCACCCTGCGCGAGGTGCTCCGTCTCACCGGCGAGACCGAACTGCTCGACCACAACCCGGTGCTGAAGCAGACCTTCGCCGTCCGCGACGCCTACCTCGACCCGATCTCGTACCTCCAGGTGGCGCTGCTGCGCCGGCAGCGCGACGAGGCCGCCAAGGGGCTGAGCGAGGACCCGCTGCGGGCCCGCGCCCTGCTGCTGACCGTCAACGGCGTCGCCGCCGGTCTGCGCAACACCGGCTGACCCGGCACCCGCCCGGCCCGAGGGGCGGTCCCGCACACCGCGGGGCCGCCCCTCGGCGCGTCACCCCGTCGCCGCCGACGGCTGATCCACCACCTGCACCGCGTACGGCCGGTAGCGCGCCACGAGGTCGGCCCGGGCGGTGTCCGCCTGCGGCGTGACGAGCACGATCCCGGTGCCGTCCACCAGCTCGCCGACGGTGGTGATCTCCACCCCGCGCTCCCGCCAGTACCCGGTGTCCCCCATGACCGTGTTGAGCAGCCGTTTCAGGTCGAACTGCGAGTGGGGCGCGTCGCGGAAGCGCAGGATGCCCGCAGCGCCGCCGAGCGCCGCCGAGAGCCCGGCGTCCAGGCCGCTGCCCGGCACCCGGAAGACCAGCACCTGCCCGGCGCCGCGGTCCACGCAGACCCCGGCGATGTGGAAGCGGTCCTCCCGCAGGGCGAACCTCCAGGCCCGCTCGGCCGTTTCGTCCGGCCCGGTGTCCCCGATCGGGGCGGTGCCGGACGCCCCGCTCCGCAGCCGGGCCGGGCAGGTCAGGTCGGGCAGCTCCGTGACGTCCGGTGCGGGCGGCGGGGCGGTGGCCGCCGGTGCCGTCCCGCCCGCCGCGCCGCCGTCCAGCAGCGGCAGCAGCCCGGCCAGCACCACGGCCGCGGCGG
>NZ_BAAALD010000136.1:15031-15543 GCF_039528095.1 Kitasatospora arboriphila | reverse complement strand
TCGCCGTTGCCCGCGGTGAGGGCCGGCTCGACGACCAGGGGGCCCGCACCCTCGCCGGCGTCGCGGTCCTCGGCGCCGGGAACGCGGACGGCCCGCCCGACCTGCACCCGGGGGAGCGGACCGCGCTGCTCGCCGCCTGCGCGCTCACGGTCGCGATGCCCGCCACCGCACCCGACCGCCGCTCCACAGAACTCCTCCTGCTCGCCGACGAGCTGACCGGGACTGTCGCCTCGGGCGAACGGCCCGGCGCGGCCCGGGCCGCCCGCCGGAGCGCCGCGGACGGCGGCCGGCTCGCACTCGGCGCGGACGACCACGACCCCCGGGCCCGACAGGCCCACCGGGGCATCACCGAGCGGGCCTTCTACGTCTTCGAACTGGACCTCGCGCACCAGGGCGGCCACGACGAGGACGCCCGCCGCCGGGCGCTCACCACCGCCCTGGCACCGGGCGGGGGGGGGGGGGGCGGGGGCGCCGGGCTGGGGGGGGCCGGCGGCCCCGGCCGCGGGCCGTCC
>NZ_BAAALD010000136.1:0-15021 GCF_039528095.1 Kitasatospora arboriphila | reverse complement strand
TGCTGCGGGTCGCCGACGACCCGGCCCTCGGCCTGGACGGCGACCAGCGCCACCACCTCACCCGCCTCGCCGCCGACCTCGACCCCCGCACCACCCGCGACCTGACCGGCCGCACCCGTACCTGAAGGACCCGCACCTGAAGGACAGCCCCTCAGCCGGTGGCCTCGACGTGGCTCGGCCGGCCGTTGCGCAGCACCGTGCGGCCGAGCCGCTCCGCCTCCGCACGGTGCATCAACTCCCGTCTCCCGTCCGGGTGGTGCACCACGCAGGAGTGCCACGGGGTGGTCCACGGGTCGGCCGCGTCGAGCAGCCGCAGGCCGAACTTCTCGGCGCCGGCCCGCTGCGGATGGATCGAGAGCCGGACGGCGCGCGGATGGTGCTCCTCGATCAGGGCGCCCCAGGCACGGCTGCGCCGGACGACCTCGTACGCGCGGCGCCGGCACTCCCGCTGCAGGGCGGAGCGGGTGCCGGTGAAGCCGACGGTGTCGTCGAGCAGGAAGCGGGTGATGCCGCGGTACAGCGCCAGGGTGTCCGGATCGCTGCGCACCTCGGCCCGCAGCTCCTCCAGCGCCGGGGCGTACCGGTCATCGACCAGGGCGCGCTTGGCGTCGTACGGCAGGTCGCCGAGGACGTCGCGCAGGTCGAAGAGGGAGAGCCGGCGCAGCCCCTCGCGGCGGACGACGGCGGCGAGTTCGTCGGCGTACTCGTCGATGTGCGCGTCCGGCACCCCGACGAGGTCGCCGAAGACGTGGCCGTCCGAGCAGATCACCAGGCGGGCGCCCGGCGGGTGGACCCGGGCGACCTCGGCGCAGAGCCCGTCCAGGAAGGCGAGGGAGAGCCGTTCGCCCTCGTCGGGCAGGTGGCCGAGCACCTTCGCCAAGCTGGGCGACTTGCAGGGGAAGCCCGGCAGGGTGAGGACGACCGGCTCCCCGGCGGCCACGAAGCCGGCGATCCGCCGCAGTTGGGCGGGGAAGGCGGCGGCCGGCAGGTCGGGGGCGCCGTCGCAGGAGCGCCGGTGCGGGAGCAGCAGCTCCAGGACGGCTGCGCTGGTGCGCTCGACCGCGGTCGGGAGCGGGGAACGGGGCTGTCCGGGGCGAGGCGGTGCGGTGAGGGTGCCGGCGGGCGGCATGCGGGACTCCGGGTGTGGTCGGGGTGTGGTCGGGGTGTGGTCGGGGTGCGGCGGGTGGTCCGGTCGTCGTGCGGCCGGGATCAGAGCCGGCGGTCGTACGCCACCGGGAGGCGGTCGACGCCGCGGGCGAGGTCGGCGGGGATCCACTCGACGGCGTCGAGGTCGCCGGCCGGGCGCAGGCCCGGCAGCCGGGCGAGCAGGGTGCCGAGGGCGATCTGCAGTTCGGTCCGGGCGAGCGCGGCGCCGGGGCAGAA
The DNA here is from genome assembly GCF_039528095.1 of Kitasatospora arboriphila. NCBI lineage: Bacteria > Bacillati > Actinomycetota > Actinomycetes > Kitasatosporales > Streptomycetaceae > Kitasatospora > Kitasatospora arboriphila. The sequence continues at coordinate 13,638 of NZ_BAAALD010000136.1, read as the reverse complement.
GTGCGCGCCGTGGCCGAAGGCCAGGTGGGCGTTGGGTGTGCGGCCGAGGTCGAGCGTGTCGGCGTCGGGGAACTGCGAGCCGTCGCGTCCGGCGGCCGCCAGCGAGACGATCACCGAGTCGCCGGCCGGGACGCGGGTGCCGTGCAGGTCGCTGTCCTCGGCGAAGAAGCGCCAGGTGGTGAGCTCGAACGCGCCGTCGTGGCGCAGCAGTTCCTCGACGGCCCGGGGCAGCAGCGCGGGTTCCGCCCGCAGCCGGTCCAGTTGGCCGGGGTGGCGGAAGAGCGTCATCAGCATGGTGGAGATCTGGTTGGTGACCGGTTCCTGGCCGGCGACGAGGAGTTGGAAGACCATCGAGTCCAGCTCCTCGCGGGTCAGCGCGCCGTCGTCGTGCGCGGCGACCAGCCGGGCCAGCAGATCCCCGTCGGCGGGCGCGGTCCGCTTCGCCGAGACCACCTCGGCGATGTACCCCTGGAGCGCCCGCAACCGGGCCTCGTAGGCGGGCCGGCCCGGGTCCTCGGGGCCGACCGGCTGGACGACCTTGCCCCAGTCCCGGTCGAAGCGGGCCGCCAGCTCGTCGGGCAGTCCGATCACCTCGGCGAGCACCAGGAACGGGAACCGGGCGGCGAACCCGGCGACCAGGTCGGCGCCGCCGGTGGCCGGCAGCGCGTCGACCAGCCGGTCGGCGAACTGCTGGAACCGCGGCCTGAGTCCCGCCACCCGGCGGGGCGCGAAGGCGTCGCCGAGCAGGTCGCGCATCGCGGTGTGCCGGGGGGCGTCCTGGTGCAGCAGGTGGACCTGCAGCTGCGAGTGCTGCGGTTCGGGCATGATCGAGGCACGCCGGCGCCAGGCCGCGTTGCCGAGGGCGTGGTTCTTGCCCAGCCGCGGATCGGTGAGGGCGTCCCGGGCGGCCGCGTAGCCGGTGACCAGCCAGGCGGCGACACCGCTCGGGAAGCGGACCCGGTGCACCGGCCCGGCCTCCCGCAGCCGGTGGTAGAGCGGGTACGGGTCGCGCTTGTACGCCCGGCCGGACAGCGGCACCGGGTCGGGCAGCGGCGCCGGCTCGCGCAGCGGCATCGGCTCGGGCAGCGGCACAGCGGCCGACGGCGTTGCCGGGCCGGGCAGGGCGCGCCCGGCGAACGGGCAGACGGGCTCGGGTACGGGCATGGCGGAACTCCTCCGGAAGTGGCGGACGGTCAGGACGTGGATCGCCCGGGGACGGCGAGCAGGACGACCGCCGCCCCGGCGCACGCCGCGGCCGCGGCCAGCCCGGTGCGCGGGCTTCCGGCAGCGGCGCCGGCGGTGGCCAGGGCCGGGCCGAGGGCGAACCCGAGGCTGCGGGCGAGTTGGACGGTGGAGCCGGCGGCACCCATCCGCCCGGGCGGGGCGGCGGCGAGCGCCAGGGCCTGCACCGGCCCGCCGTACAGACCCATGCCGCAGCCGGCGAGGGCGAGCCGCCAGGCGATGTCCTGCGGGGTGCCGTCGGCGCCGGGCAGGAGCAGCAGTCCGGCGGTGGCGACGGCCGCGGCGGTGCGGGCGGTCCGCCGGGTGCCGAGGCGCTCGGCGATCCGTCCGCCGGCCCGTCCGGCCAGCGCCATCGCGAGCGGGAAGCAGAGCAGGGTCAGGCCGGTGGCGGTGGCACTGGCGGCGGTGTCCCGCTGGAGGCGCAGCGCGGTGAGGTACTGCATGGCGGCCCCCGCCGCCCCCCCCCCCCCCCCCCCCCCCCCCGCCGGGGCCAGCAGCGCGGACGTCGCCCGTCCGGCCGGGCGGCGCAGCCACACGGCCGCGGGGAGGACGGCAGCGGCGGCCAGCGGCAGCAGCGTCCACCGGCCGGGGGCGAGGGTGAGGGCGAGCAGCACCGCCGCGACCGCGCCGCCGACCAGCGCCGCGTCGGCGAGCGCCGTCCGGCCCGGCGGGTGCAGCGGGCCGTCCCAGGGCGGGCCCGGCGGCGCGGTGCGCCGCACCGTCCACAGTGCGGCGAGGCAGACCGGCACGGCCAACGGCAGGACGGCCCGCCAGCCCGCCGCGTCCAGCACCGGGCCGCCGAGCGCCGGCCCGGTGACCGCGCCGAGCGGGCCGAGGGTGGCCGGCACGCTCAACGCCCGGGCCCGCAGCGCGGGTCGGACGGCCCGGGCCGCGAGCACCGGCATCAGGACGAACACCAGCGCGCCGAACACCCCCTGGACGGCCCGCGCGGCGATCAGCCAGCCCGCCGCCGGAGCCAGCGCGGACGCGGCGCCGCCCAGCGCGTACCCGCCCGCGGCGAGGTGCACGGCGGCCCGCAGCCCGACCCCGTCCAGCCACCGGCCGGCCGGCAGCAGCAGGGCCACCAGCGGGAGCTGGTAGCCGAGCGCGGCCCACTGGGCGGTGCTCTGGGCGACCCCCAGGCCGTCCGCGACGGAGGGCAGCGCCAGGTTGACGGCGTTCATGTCCAGCAGGGCGGTGAACGACAGCAGCCCGCCGACGGCGACCAGGCCCCAGCGGTCCTGCTGCGGCGGCGCCGGGTCGGCCGTCCGGGTCATCTCGGGTCCTTCCGCGGTGGGTCGGGCACCGCCGGCCGGCGGTGCCCGACCCACCAGTCGGGCGCGGACCGCGGGAGGTTCCCGAACACCTGAGGGAATCCCGGCGGTCCGCGCCCGGCCCGGATCAGCCCGGACCCGGGTCGCCCGGCCCGGATCAGCCCGGCACCGGCACCGCCCCGAACGCCGCCGCGGAGCGGTCCGCGGCCTCCGCCTCCCGCAGCAGCGCCACCAGTTGCTCCCGGGCCCGGGCGACCCGGGAGCGCACCGTGCCGATCGGGCAGGCCGCGACCTCGGCCGCCTCGGCGTAGCTCATCCCGACGACCTGGGTCAGCACGAACGCCTCGCGGCGCTGCGCCGGCACCCGGGCGAGCAGGTCGCCGAGCGCTATCCCGTCCTCGAACCCGCCCGTGGCGGAAGGCCGGTGGCGGTCCACCGCCTCCTCCCAGTCCGGCAGGTCGGCGTGCTGCGGGCGGACCGCGGCACTGCGGTAGCGGTCGATCACCGTCCGCCGGGCGATCGACAGCAGCCAGGTGCGGGCCGAGGAACGGCCGGCGAACCCGGGCAGGCTGCGCAGCGCCCGCAGGAAGGTCTCCTGGGCCAGGTCGTCGGCCGCGTCCGGGTTGGTGAGATGGGCGACGAACCGCCACACGTCGCGCTGGGTCGCCCGGACGAACGCCTCCACGTCCTCGGCCCGCCCATGCCGGGCGGCCAGCGCCAGTTCGGTCAGCAGGGCGTCATCCACGGCGCACCGCCCGCCGGCCGCGGTCTCCCGGTGCGGACGGCGCTACCGCCGGGGCCGTGCCGTGGTGGAGCATGGGCGGATGACCTGTGCCGACCACCGCGCGGCGATCTCCGCGCAGCTCGACGGCGAAGCGCCCGCGGACGGCCGCGGGGCGCACTGCGCCGACTGTGCCGAGTGGCTGGCCGCCGCCCGGCGGCTCCAGGCCCTGACGCGGGCCGCCGAGGGCCCGTCGCCGGAGTGGACGGGGCGGCTGCTGGGCAGCCTGGGCCTCGGCCCGGCGGTAGCGGGGGAGGCGGAGGGTACGGACGGGACGTCCCATGGTGGTTCCTGACGGCAGGAGGCATCCGCGGCGCCGCCCGCAGGGGGCGCCGACCTGGCACCGGCCGGGCACCGCCCGCCCGCGTCCCCCGGGCACGCCCGGACGCCGGACGGCGGCCGCACACAGGACGGCCGCCCGGCGGATCCGAGGGGGTACCCGGGGTCAGGACGGGAAGGGCGGTGCACCGGCCCGGCCGCTGCACCGCCACAGGGGCGGGAGGGGCAGCGGCGACCGGCCCGCTGCGGGGCCGGTCCCCGGCGGGCAGCGGGCTGTTCAGACAGCCGGTACCAGGTGCGGCGGCCCGCGCCGGCCCACCGCGTGCGCCAGTGCGGGCTGCCGCGGACGGCGTACCCGACGCACCGCCGGACGGACCGCCCGCGGCGGCTCCTGCCGGAACGGCGCCAGCAGCAGCACCACCGGCGCGAACACCTCGGCCAGCGTCCGGACGGCCGCCACCACGGCGGCCAGCGCCGCCTCGCCGCGCCACAGCAGCAGCGAACAGGCGAGCGCCGCCAGCAGGTGCGCGGCGACCATCCCCGGCGACATGCCGTGCAGCAGCGCCGCCCCGCCCGCACCGGCGCCCCCGCCCGCGTGGCCGTGCAGGCCGTGCACGTGCCCGGCCGCGGCACCGAGCGCGGCCGGGTCCAGGCCGGCCGCCCGCGCCAACTCCACCGGATCGACCCCGTCCGGGGCCTCGCCGTGCACGCACAGCAGCAGCCGGACGAGGTCGGCGGAGGGCTCGGCCGGCCGCGCCGCGGTCTGCTCGAAGAGCAGGTGCAGGGCGGCCTGGGCGGCCGTCATCCAGCCGGCGATCGCCGCGATGCCGCGCCGCCGCCCGGCCAGCAGCCAGGTCCCGGCCGCCGTGCCGGCCGCCGCGGCGCCGAGCACCGGCACCGGGACGGGCTGCCCGGAGACGGCGGCGTGCCCCAGCGCGGCCAGCGCCACGCACACCGTGGCGAAGACCGCGACACGCAGGAGGCGGAACTGACAGAGGATCACGACCGGGCCATCCTCGCACCAACCGGACCGCTGCGCCGAACCGCCCCCGTCGGCCGGTAGCCTGCCGCGATGAAGGTCCACCTGCTCTGGCACATCGCCCACCACAACGAGGCGGGCGAGGACGGGGCCACCCTGCACCTCGACGGCGACGTCCCGTACCTCGACGAACAGGACGGCGACGACGCCAAGCTGCTCGGCGTCTACTCGACCGAGGCCCTGGCCGGGGAACGGATCCACCGGGCCCGCCTGCTGCCCGGCTTCGCCGAGGAGCCGGACTGCTTCCACATCGGCGAGTACACGCTCGACCGGGACGAATGGACCGAGGGCTTCGTCCGGCTCGCGGCGGCCGGGACGGAACCGCCCGGGACGGAACCGCCCGGGAGCGGTGAGGCCGGGCCCGGGTCGCCCGGATAACCGGTGGGCCCGCCTCGGCGGCTCTGCCACGATCGGTCGCATGGGAGTGCTGGACGGGGTGGCGGGCCGGGTCGCCGGCGGGGCGACGGTGGAGTTCCGGCCGAGCGGCTCGTCGATGGTGCCGCTGATCCGCAGCAGGCAGCCGGTGGTCGTCGCCCCGGTCGACCCGTCCGCGCTGCAGGTCGGCGACATCGTGCTGGCCCGGGTCTCCGGGACGGTGTACCTGCACCTGGTGTCGGCCCTGGATCCGGCCCGCCGGCGGGTGCAGATCAGCAACAACCGAGGCCGGGTGAACGGCTGGACGGGGTACGAGCGGGTCTTCGGCATCTGCCTGTCGGTCGACGGCGTGCCCCGGCCCGGCGCCGCCGGGCGGGTGCGCGGCTGAGCGGCGCGTCCCACGACGCGCCCGGGCGTCGGGGAGGCGGGACTCCCGGCACGCCGCGGTGGGCCCTTGGGCCCTACCGGGTGCACCCGGGGCGGCGCACGCTCGGAGTACCGACGGTACCCGCGGCAAGGAGTGATCCATCATGATCAGCCCGGCCCTCACCCGTGACGAGCTGCGCGCCCTGGCCGCCGCCGGCGGCGCCGCACCCTCCCTGCACAACAGCCAGCCGTGGCGGTTCCGGCCCAGCGCCGACCTGCGCCGCCTGGAGGTGTACGCGGACTACCGCCGGGCCGTCCCGGTCACCGACCCCGACGGCCGGGCGCTGCACATCTCGATCGGTGCCGCCCTGTTCAACCTGCGGGTCGCCGCCGTGCACTTCGGCCGTGCACCCGTGCTGCGGCTGCAGCCCGGCCACCCCGGCCGGCAGCCGATCGCCGAACTCGACCTCGCCGAGGGGCGGCAGGCCGGCCCGGAGCCCTTCGGCCGCGACCTCTACCCGGCGGTGTTCCTCCGCCACTCCAGCCGCGAGCCGTTCGCCAACCGGGACGTGCCCGAGGCGGTGCTCGGCGAACTCCTCGACGCGGCCCACACCGAGGGCACGGTCATGACCGCGCTGGAGGAGGCCGAGGTGCGGAGGGTGCTCGACCTGACCGCGGAGGCGGAGGCCCGGATCGCCGCCGACGTCGCCCGGCAGACCGAGACCCGTACCTGGCTGCGGCCCGAGGCCCCGGCCGTGGACGGCATCCCGGCCGCCGCCTTCGGCCCGCAGGACCACGACGCCCGGGTGCCGATGCGCAGCTTCACCGGCCGCCCGCCCGCACCCGCGGTCCTCGCCCCGCCCCCCACCCGCCGGTTCGAGGCCCTGCCGCAGTTGGCCACCCTGACCACCCACGGGGACCGCGCCGCCGACTGGCTGCGGGCCGGCCAGGCGATGGAACGCGTCTGGCTGCTCGCCACCCTGCACGGACTGCGGGTCTCCGTCCTGCACCAGGCCGTCGAGTGGCCGGACACCCGGCGGCTGCTCCGCGACCCGGAGCAGGGCCCCGGCCACGTCCAGCTGGTGCTGCGCTTCGGCTACGGGCCGCCCGGCGCCACCACCCCGCGCCGCCCGGTCGACGAGATCCTCGACCTGCCCGCCGACCCCGGCGCCGCGCAGGGAATGTGAAAGATCTGCAGGCGAATGGTGGCCGCCGTCGGCGCCCGATCCGACGCAACACCAGATCCGCTGCTGCGAAACGCCTCTGACGATTCGTCGAATTCCCGGGAACCGCCGCCCGGAGGTGCGGCACCCGCCCCGGGAATTCACCGTGCCGACGCCCCGGTAAGGTCCTCTCGAACAAATCCGCGGTGAGCCCCGGCGCGCCGCGGAGCGACGTCTCAAGGGCCTGGGGATACCCGCATGAGCGAGCCTGATTTCCGCGTGCGTCCGGACGCACTGCACCGGTACGCGGCACTGGTGGAACAGCAGAACGCACGGCTGGCGGCCGCGCGGGACACGCTCGCCGGGGTGGAGGTGCCGGCCGGTGCGTTCGGCCACCTGCCCGATTCGGAGGAACTGCGCGACGGCTACCACGACCACGCGCAGGCCGAGCAGGACAACCTCGCCGACCTCATGGACGTCCTGGCCCACGTGACCGACGGCCTGGAGGCCAATGCGGCCGACTACCGCGACGGCGAGGACGAGGTCGGCCGCGGCGTCGGCGGTGGCGCCCGATGACCACCGCCGCCGAGGTCGCGGGCGCCTACAAGTGGACCCGCGACTGGATGAAGGAGCCGCTGCTGCCGCTCCCCGAGATCCACAACCCCGCCCAGGGCGCCATCGACCAGGGCCTGGACGACGCCGTCCGCTGGGCCCTGGAGAAGTCCGGCCTGATGGGGTGGCTGGAGAAGGTCACCGGCGACGCCGACGCCCTCACCGCCGCGGCCCGGACGTGGCAGGACCAGGCCCGGGCCACCCGCGAGGTCGCCGAGGAACTGCGCCGCGGCGGCGAGGCGCTCGCCGACGACTGGCACGGGCAGGCCTCCGCCGCGTTCGGCCGCCACATGGGCCAGGTCGTCGAGGCGGTCGACGCCACCGCCGACGACATGGCGCAGACCGCGCAGATCCTCAGCCAGGCCGCCGCGGAGTGCCGGCTCGCCGAGGACATGGTGGTCGAGATCATCCGCGAGGCGATCGAATGGATCGCCGTCACCCTGGCCGCCGGCCTGGTCGCCGACATCCTGACCCTCGGCCTGGCGACCGTGGTCGACGCCGTGGTGGTCGAGGCCGAGATGCTCGTCTTCCTCGCCCGCGTCGAGAAGGTCTCGGTCAGCCTGGCGCGCAAGCTGCGCACCCTGCGCCGGCTCATCAAGGAGATGCGCGAGGCCGAGAAGGCGGGCGCCGCCCTCAAGCGCGCCAACGCCGCCCGCAAGGCGGTCGGCCGGATGCGCAAGGGCGGCAAGTCGGCGTTCAACCCGGGCACCTGGGCCAACCCGTACAAGTCGCCGGAGCGGTTCCTGACCTCCACCGCGCTCAAGGGGTTCCAGGGCGCGGTCGCCGAGCCGCTCCTCGAAGGCGCCACCGGGCTGACCGGCTCGCCCACCGCACCGATCGGCGACGCCCTCAACAGCGACACCAACATCGACGCGGTCGCCCGCGACCTGGACGGCCGCCCCGCGGCCCCCGCCTACCGGGTGCCCCGGAGCCGGATCGAGGAGGCGTTCGGCTGATGGCCCCGGCGAACCCGGCATTCGACCGGGCCTACGAGGAACGTCTGCACCGCTGGTCGCAGCTGCCGCTGCGGTGGCTGCAGCCCGGTGAACCGCTGTACGGCGTTGTCGACCTCGGCCTCGACCGGTACGTCCGCCGCGGGCTGCCCGCGCGGCACCGGACGGCCGTCCGGCCGCCGCAGGAACCGGCCGGCCGGCGGCGCGGCTGCCTGTCGGCCGTCCTGCTGCTGCCGCTGCAACTCCTCGACCTGGAGGGCATGGTCGAGGCGGTCGGCGAGTCCACCGTGCGCGGTGTGCGGCGGGCGTTCCACGGGCGCCCGTTCTCCGGCGGCTGGGGCAGCGCGGCCGGCCGCTTCGTGATCGCCGTGCGGACGGGACCCAGCACCCACCGCCGGTTCCGGCACGGCCGCACCCTGCTGGCCGTCACCGACCGGCGGGTCCTGCTGGTCGACCACGACCACGGCGAACTGATGGCCGCCTTCGGGCGCCAGGAGCTCGCCCGTACCGGCACCGTCCGCAGCCGCCAGCCCGAACGCGTCGACCTCGTGTTCGCCGACGGCTCCCACATCGCGGTCACCGCCCGCTCCCACGCCCACGCCCGAGCCGTCCACACCCTCCTCGACGGCCCCGGCCCGCACTAGAGGGCCACCGGGGGCGCGGGAGAACCGCGCGGTCCGGGAGCGGTGCTCCTGAGGGATCCGGGGCGCCCCTGGTGGTGCGCCCGCCTCCTCACGAGGGTGCGAGCAGGTGGCGCAGCGAGCGGTTGTGGCGGCGCAGCCAGGCGCGGTAGGCGGGGTTGACGCTGGCGAGGTCCAGGTAGGCGCGTCGCAGGTCGGTCCAGAGTCCGTCGAGGGCGGGGCCGCCGATGGCTCCGGGCCGCCAGGTGAGCAGCAGCCGGACGGCGAACGGGTCGCCGTGCACCGGCCGCAGCACGGTGCCGGGGCCGGGCGGTGAGGTGGGCTGGCACGGGCGGACGGCCTCGCCGGAGGCGACGAGTTCGGCGGCGGTGGCGTTGTCCCGGACCTGGACGACCCGCGGGTCGAGTCCGGCCTCGGCGAAGACCCGCCGCAGCGCGGCGTACTCGTGGTCGGCGGTGGGGTCGACCATCCAGGTGTCCTCGGCCAGGTCGGCGAGTGCGACGACCGGCCGGGAGGCCGCCGGGTGGCCTTCGGCGAGGGCGACGAACTGCGGTTCGCGGGCCATCAGGACGCGCTGTTCGGTGCCGGGCGGCACCCGCAGCGGGAAGCCCTCGCTCTCGTGCACGAAGGCGATGTCGAGCTGTTCGGCGGCGACCAGTTGCAGCAGGGCGATCGCCGAGATGTCGATGTGGATGGTGGTGTCGGTGTCCGGGAGCCGGTCGTGGACGCGGCGCAGCCAGGCGGCGACCGCGCGGCTGCCGACGCTGCCGATCCGCAGTCTCCGGCGGCCCGGCCCGGCGGCCTCCTCGCGGGCGGCGGCGACCAGGGCGTCCATCTCGCTGATCACGGGTCTGGCTCTGGAGAGCACCGAGTGGCCGAGCGCGGTGGGGCGGCTGCCGGTCTGTTCGCGGGTGAACAGCCGTCCGCCGATGGTCCGCTCGATGCGGTGCAGCTGGGTGGTGAGGGACGGCTGGGTCATGCCGAGCCGGCGGGCGGCCTTCCGGACGCTGCCGGTGTCCGCGATCGCGCACAGCACCCGCAGGTGTCGGACGTCGAGCTCCACGACGGGAGCATAACCAGGCATCCGCGTCCCGCCAAGTGCATGTCAAGAAATGCTCACGGGACGTCAAAGCACTTCCGGGACGGGGGTATTGCCCCGGGCTATCGCCGGTTGGCATCTCCGCGGCCCGCCCGCGCTGCCCCAAGCTCGGTGCATCAACCGTCACCGTGTCCCGACGGGCCTCCCCACGGCCCCCGGGACCCGCGAATGGAGTCCCCCACATGAACCGCTCCATGACCGTGCTCGCCGCTGCCCTCGGCCTGGCCCTCGCGTCCGGCGCCGCCGCGGCACCCGCCTCCGCGGCCCCCGCCAAGGCCCCCGTCCAGCAGGGCGTCCAGGGCTACACCTCGTCCGCGGGCTACGCCGGCACGGCCGCCGAGGAGGCCGGCAACAAGGCGTTCTACCAGGCCGTGATGAAGTCCGCACTGGCCAAGCAGGCCGCCCACCCCTACCTGAAGGCCGTCGTCGTCACCTACGACGCCAGCCGGGCGCCGTCCTTCGCGGGCGTCATCTCGCAGAGCGCCCAGATCTGGAACGGCTCGGTGAGCAACGTCCAGCTGCGCTCCGGCAGCAACGCCGACTTCCGCTACTACGAGGGCAACGACTCCCGCGGCTCCTACGCCAGCACCGACGGCCACGGCAGCGGCTACATCTTCCTCGACTACGCGCAGAACAGGCAGTACAGCTCGCTGCGCGTCACCGCGCACGAGACCGGCCACGTGCTCGGCCTGCCCGACCACTACTCCGGCCCGTGCAGCGAGCTGATGTCCGGCGGCGGCCCCGGTACCTCCTGCACCAACCCCTACCCGAACTCCACCGAGAAGCGGAAGGTCAACTCCCTCTGGGCGAACGGCTTCGCCGCGGTCGGCTGACACCCGTACCGGACGCCGGCGGCCCGGCCCCCCGGAGGAAGGGGGGCCGGGCCGTGAGGCGTGCGCTCAGTGCCGCCCGCCCAGGGTGAACAGCAGGATCACGAAGCCCGCGAACAGGTGGGTGCCCGCGATGTAGATCGATGCGCGGATCAACATCGCCCTGCGCTTGGTCTTCTCGTCGCGGACGGCCTCGCTCACGGCAGCTCCCGGTGTCGGCCCCCGGCGTGTCCGGGGCCCGTCCATTGTGCACGGCCGGGCGGCGGCCCCGCGGCGCCGGTCAGGGCGCCGAACCGAAGTCCTGCGTCCACCACGGGCCGCCCTCGCCCAGGTGGACGCCGACGCCCAGGTCGGTGAAGCCGCAGTTCAGGATGTTCGCCTTGTGGCCGGGGCTGTCCATCCAGCTCTTCATCACGTCCGCCGCGTCGCGCTGGCCCCGGGCGATGTTCTCGCCCCAGCTGCTCCATTTGTAGCCCGCCGCGTCGATCCGCGGCTGCGGGCCCTTGCCGTCCGGGTTGGTGTGGTCGAAGAAGTTCCGCGCGGCCATGTCGTCGGAGTGCCGCTGCGCGGCGAGCTCCAGCTTGTCGTCGGACTTCACCGGGGTGCAGCCGACCTTGCTGCGCTCCTGGTTGACCAGCTGGACGACCTGCTGCTTGATGCTGAGCGTGCTCGGGTCGGGGCTCGGGCTCTTGCTGCGGGTGGCCGTCGGGGTCGGCTTCGGGCTCGGGGTGCGGCTCGGCGTCGGGCTGGGCGAGGGCGTCGGGGTCGGCGACGCACTCGGGCTCGGCGAGGCGCTCGGCGAGGACGCGGAGGGGGACGGCTGCTGGCTGAAGACCTCCGCCTGCACCTGCGCCGGTGCGGCCGGCGGCTCCGCGGTGACCCGAGGGGCGGCACCGGGCCGGGCCACGGCGACCACCGGCGCGGTGGCGGCGGTCACCGGGACCGTGCCGCCGACCGCGAGCGGCATCCGCGGCCGGGCGCTGCTGGCCCCGCGGTGCGCGCCGCGGCCGCCGCTGCCCCGACGGTGCGAGCGCGGCAGCGACCGGCCGTGCGGGGCGGGGTCGGGGGAGGGCGCCGGCGCCGGCGCCGGCGCGGGGGAGGCCGTCGCGGGGGAGAGGTAGGCGCCCAGCGCCCCGAGGTCGCCCGCCGAGACCGGCACCATGGCCAGGCCGGCCAGCAGCCCCTCGGCGGGGAAGAGCCCGCTCCAGTGGCGCGAGCAGACCGCGCACTCGCGGGCGTGCCGGGCGATCCGCTTGCGCCACAGCGCGCTCGGCACGCCGTCCCAGCGGGCGGTCAGCTCGAAGAGCGGCCCGCACCGGTCGGCCACCGCCAGCGCCCGGACGACCACCCGGGCGGTCTCCAGCTGGCCCTTCATCCGCTGCACCCGCACCGCGGCGTGCTGCGGCGGCAGCTCCAGCGCACCGGCCAGCTCGGCGCGGGTCAGCTCGCCGGCCGCCTCCAGCCACCACAGGGCGAGCAGCTCGCGGTCCGCCTCGTCGAGCCAGCGGGTCGCCTCGGCGACCTCGCGGCGCTGCCCGGAGAGGCCGAGCCGGACGATGGTGAGGTCCACGAAGTCCGCGCCCGGGTCGGCGACGTCGTAGGCGTCGCCGAGGCCGTCACCCGCGTAGGCGGTCTGCATGCGCTCGTGGTGCCGGCGGCGGATCTGGTTCATCGCGATCGCGACCAGCCAGGAGCGGAACCCGGCCGGGTCGCGCAGGCCGTGCAGGCCGTCCATGGCCCGCAGCAGGGTCTCCTGGACGACGTCGTCGGTGTCGGAGTGCCCGCCGAGCGCCCGGCCGACGATGTTGTAGAGCAGAGGCAGGTGCCCGCTGATCAGTTCGTCCGTGGCGTACTGGTCGCCGGCCCGGGCCTGCACGACCAGCAGTGCTGCGCGGTCACTGTCCATGGCGTGGTCCACCTTCTCGGTCGGGCCGTGGTGCGGCCCCGTGCTGTGCTGCTGCTGTCGTACTGGGAGATCGTCCGCCGGGCTCCGGATAACGGAAAATCGCACCGGATTTCCGTTCGGCCCTCCGGACGCCCGTGCGGAGGGACAGTAGCCCACCGCCCGCAGGGCCCGGCAGCCCCTCCGCCGGGCCTCCGCCGGGCCGGGACCGGGCCTTCGCCGGGCCGGGGCCGGGCCGCCACGGCCCGCCGAAAACTCGCTCGCGCGGAGGAGGGGGTCTCGGCCACCCTGGCGCGATGGTGGATTCCCTGGTGAGTACGGCTGCGGCAGGTGCCGCGGCGGGTCTGGGCGTGGCGATGCCCCTCGGCGCAGTCGGCGTGCTGCTGCTGCAGGAGGGCGGCCGCGGCCTGCGCCAGGGAGCCGCCGCCGCGACCGCGGTGGCGCTGGTGGACTTCGTGTACGCCGCGGTCGCGGTGCTCGTCGGCCCGCGGCTGGTCGGACTGATCGGCGGCGGCGAGGCCTGGGTACGGGCGGTGGCCGCCGCGGTGCTGGCCGCGATCGCCGTCCGCGGGCTGCTCTCGCTGCGCGGCGGCGGAGCCCCCGGGGCGCCGGCGGCGGCGCGGGCGGCCCGGGCCGCCGGCCGCTCCTTCGCCCGCTTCGCCCTGCTCACCCTGGTCAACCCGACCACCGCGCTCTACTTCACCGCGCTGACCGCGGCCCGGGGCGCGGCGGCCGCCGGGGCGACCGTGGCCGTGGTGTTCGCCGTCGCCGTGTTCGCGGCCTCGCTGGTCTGGCAGCAGTTGCTGGCCGCGGCCGGGGCCTTCGCCGGCACCCGGCTCACCGTGCGCACCAGGCGCGTCACGTACGCGCTCGGCTACGGACTGGTGCTCTGCTTCGCCGTCCGGCTCGCCTGGCCGGCGGGCTGACGGAGGGCCCCCGCGGGGCCGGTGTGGCCGCCGCCACACGAGCGGCCCGGTGGCGGGCCGGCACGGTCGGCGCTCTGTGGCCCACCGGTTCACAGGGTGTCGACGATGTGGTCCGGTTCACGGACGGTTTGCGGTGGTGCGGGTCACATCGGGGG
>NZ_BAAALD010000135.1:0-15656 GCF_039528095.1 Kitasatospora arboriphila | reverse complement strand
CACCGCCGCACGCCGATCCGACGCGAATCGTCGGACGAACCCTGAGGCCCTCGCCCCCAGTGTGGCCCGCCGCGGCCACGGAGGCTCGCCGTGACCCGGAGCCGCGGCCGCGACGGGTCAGCGGCGGCTCACAGGTGCTGCTCGATGTCCGGGATCACGTCCTGGAAGGTCCGGCCCTGGGTGGGCGCGCCGATCGCGGTCATCTGCCAGCCGCCGTCGGAGCGATGCACCTTCGCCATGATCTGCGCGGTGTGGCTGCCGCCGCCGGTCAGCGTGTAGCGGGCCAGCTCACGGCCGGTGGCGTCGTCGACCAGCCGGCAGAACGCGTTCTGCACGTCCTGGAAGGTCTGGCCGGTGAACGAGTTGACGGTGAAGACGATCTGGTCGACCTTCTTCGGCACGCGGGTGAGGTCCACCGTGATGACCTCGTCGTCCGCGCCCTGCCCCGCGCCGCCGGTCAGGTTGTCGCCGCCGTGCCGCACCGAGCCGTCGGAGCTGGTCAGGTGCTGGAAGTAGACGACGTCCACCGGCGTGCGGCCCGCGAACAGCACCGCCGAGGCGTCCAGGTCGATGTCACGGGCCATCAGCTTGGCGAAGAACCCCTTGCGGGGAGCGGCCTGCCAGCCGAGGCCCATCCGTACGACCTCCAGCGCACCGCCGTCCGGCTTGCCGAGGTCGACCTTCTGGCCCTTGCCCAGGTTCACGCTCATCCGGTCCGCCACCCTTTCGCTGCGTCGACGCCGTGCCGCCGGCCGGCCCGTGCGGCGCCCGCCGACGGGGAGGATCTTCCCGCCGGAGGGCCGGTCGACTCCCGCCGGGCCCGGTCAGATGCCGCCGGCCGGCAGGAGCAGCAGCTGCTCCGGGTCGAAGGGCATCCAGCGCTCCGCGCCGCCGCGGCGCAGCACCCGCACCCGGCACCACGGGCTGCCGTCCGCCGGGCGCCACCAGGCGTTGATCCGGCCGACCGCCCAGCTGCCGTCCTCGAACCGGACCTCGACCGGCTGGTACGCCTGCTCGACCTGCGTCTGCGGCGGCTCCCACACCTTCGCCCGCCCGTCGTCCACCGTCGACCGCCTCCCGTGTCGTTCGCACCCGGCCGTTGGACTCTACAGCCCTGTAGAGCCCCGGTGCGGGCGAACGCGCCGGGTGGCGGGTCGGAAACCGGCCGTCATCGTCACAGCCCCGGGCCCTTGCGCCGGACCGGCGGACCCGCTCAGAGCTCGACCACCGTCACCGTGCTCGCGAAGCCGTTCGCCACGTAGAGCTTGGCGCCGTCCGGGCTCACCGCGACCCCGCGCGGACCGTCCGGCACCGCGACCGTGCCCGCCACCGCCCGCTCGTCGGTGTCCACCACCGACACCAGGTCGAACGGGAAGTGCGCCACGTACAACCGCCCGCCGTCCGGCCCCACCGCCAGGTCGTACGGGCCGCGGGCCACCGGGATCCGGGCCACCACGACGGCCGCCGCACTGCCCTCCATCGACCCGAGCGCCGACACGTCCAGCACGCTCACCGTGCCCGCGAAGCGGTTCGCCGCGTACAGCAGCCCGCCGTCCGGGCTCAGCGCCAGCCCCACCGCGAAGTCCACCCCGGTGATCCGGCCCAGCGGCGCACCCAGGCCGTCCGTCACCAGGACGGCGTTCTCGCGCGGCGCCGACACCAGCAGCCGCGCCCCGCTCGGCGCCACCACCAGCCCGAACGGACGCTCCTCGAACACCGTCTCGGCCGTCACCGCGCCGCTCTCCGCCGCCACCACCGACACCGCGGAACGGGCCGGGTCCGCGGTGTACAGCCGCTCCCCGTCCGGGCTCACCGCCACCCCGTACAGCGAGGTCCCCACCCGGTGCACCGCCGCGACCTGCCGCCGGGTCGGCTCCAGCGCCGTGAGCGAACCCGTCCGGGCACAGGTCACCCAGACCCGGCTGCCGTCCCGGCTCACCGTCACACCGTGCGGCCCCGCACCGACCGGGATCGTCTCGAAGCCCCGGCCGTCGGCCGGAGCGGCCGGGACGGGACGGGGAACTGCCATGATCTGCTCCGTTGACGAGCCGCGGACACCGGCCCTTCCACTGTCGCCCGCCCCACCGGCCCGGGCAAACCAGCCCCGCTGCCGCCGTCACGGCCCGCGCTGCGCGTCGTGCGCCAGCAGCGCCACGTACAGCGAGGTCAGTTGCTCCAGGTCGTCCAGGTCGATCCCCAGCAGCGCCTCGATGCTCTGCAGCCGCCGGTACATCGCCGGGCGGCTGACGTGCTGTTCCTGCGCCGCCAGCGACTTGTTCCGGCCCGTCCGCAGGTAGGTGCGCAGCACGTCCAGCAGCTCCCGGTGCCCCAGCAGCGGGCCCAGCTCGCGCCCGATGAACGCCTGCAGCTCCGGCTCGTCCCGCAGCAGCCGGACCAGCCCGCGCAGCCGCACGTCCCGCAGCCGCGCCACCGGGCCGGACGGCGGACCGGCCAGCGCCGCGTCCGCCACGTGCACCGCCTCCAGGAAGGAACGCCGCACCTCGTCCAGCACCCGGCAGCCGAAACCCGCACCCAGCACCGACCCCGCCGCGCCCTCCTGCAGCCGCGCCGCCAGCCGGTCCACCTCCGCGTCCGCGTCGCGCTCCGGCGGCACGCTCAGCAGCACCGCGATCGCCCCGTCCGGCCCGACCCGGGCCACCAGCCCCGCCATCGCCTCCTCGGCGAGCGTGCGGCGCACCGCCTCGCACACCACCCGCGACCCGGACGGCGGCCGCAGCACCACCGGTACGAAGGTCCGCCGCTCGGTCGGCAGCCCCGCCGCCCGGAACCGCGGCAGCAACTGCTCGGGCCGGGCCGTGCCCGACGCCAGGTCCGCGAGCAGCGCCTCCGCCGCCTGGTCCTCCCAGCCGCGCTGCCGGCCGCTCACCGGGTCCGCCAGCAGCCGGTGCACCGCCAGCGCCTCCGCCGCCAGCCGGCCGACCACCCGTCCGGTCTCCTCGCCGCCCAGGTGCCCGAACAGCACCAGATGCCCCCACTGCCGGCCGCGCGCCTCCAGCCGCGCCACCACCCAGCCGTCCGGACCCAGCGTCACCGGACCGTTCCCCAGCAGCTCCGCGACCTGCCGCGACACCCGCTCCCAGTCCCGCAGCAGATCGCCCAGCGCACCCGGCTCCCCGGCCGAGGCCAGCACCCGGTGCGCCAGGTTCACCACCACCGCCGGACAGCCCGCGAACCCCGCGACCTCGTCCAGCAGCCGCTGCAGCGGCACCCCCGACAGGTTCAGCGCCGCCAGCGCACCGCCCATCCGGTCCGACAGGTCCAGCGCCGCGTACCGGCCGTGCAGCAGCCGCGCGTGCACCTCCTCCGTCAGCCGCGCGAACGGCGCCGGCCGGTGCAGCACCACCAACGGCACCCCGTACCGCTGCGCCGCCCGCCGCATCGCCTCCGGCGTCGTCGAGAACGCCCGCCCCAGCCCCAGCACCACCGCGGCCGCCCCGGCCCGCCCCATCGACTCCATGTACGCGGCCTGCGCCCGCTCGTCACCGGCCAGCAGCAGACCGGTCGTCAGCACCACCTCATTGCCGGTCAGCATCACCGCGACGTCCGCCGCCTCCGCCACGTGCAGCCAGCGCACCGCCCGGTCCAGCCCCTCCGGGCAGGCGACCACCTCCGCGTCCCACGGCGCGACCAGCTCCAGCGCCAGCACGTCCCGCACGGTCAGGCGGCCGTTCTCCACCAGCTCTCCCCTCGCCAGGACTCCAGCCGGTCGGGGGAGTCTACGCGCAGCACCCCCCGCCGGGGGCCGGGCCGACACACCCCGTCACTGTGGGACGGCGCACGTTGCCGCCCGTAGCGCCGCCGTGCCAGAGTGCGGCCATGGTCCACCCCACCGTGCCGCAGCCGACCCTCGCGCCCTCCGCCGTCTTCGACTGGCTGGACGAGGCCGCCGACCTCCGCGCCCGTGCCGGCCTCACCCGCACCCTGCGCAGCCGGCCCGCCGACGACCCGGTGCTGGACCTCGCGAGCAACGACTACCTGGGCCTCGTCCACCACCCCGCCGTCACGGGGGCCGCCGCCGAGGCCGCCCGCCGCTGGGGCGGGGGCGCCACCGGCTCCCGCCTGGTCACCGGCACCACCGCACTGCACACCGAACTCGAGGACGAACTCGCCGAGTTCTGCGGCTTCGAGGCCGCCCTGGTGTTCTCCACCGGGTACGCCGCCAACCTCGCCGCCCTCACCGCGCTCACCGACCCCGACACGCTGATCGTCTCCGACGCGTACAACCACGCCTCGCTGATCGACGGCTGCCGGCTCGCCCGCAGCGACGTCCACCGCGCCCCGCACGCCGACCCGGACGCCGTCCGCGAGGTGCTCGCCACCCGCAGCCACCGCCGGGCCCTGGTCGTCACCGACTCCGTCTTCTCCGTCGACGGCAACGCCGCCCCGCTCGCCGGCCACTGCGCCGCCGCCCGCGCCCACGGTGCCGCGCTGCTCGTCGACGACGCCCACGGACTCGGCGTCCTCGGCGACGGCGGCCGCGGCACCCTGGCCGTCGCCGACCTCGCCGGGGCGCCCGACACCGTCGCCACCGTCACCCTCTCCAAGTCGCTGGGCTCCCAGGGCGGCGCCGTCCTCGGCCCCCGCCGCGTCATCCGGCACCTCACCGAGACCGCCCGCACCTTCATCTTCGACACCGGCCTCGCGCCCGCCGCCGCCGGCACCGCGCTCGGCGCCCTGCGCCTGCTGCGCGCCGAACCGCACCGCGCCGCCCGCGCCCGCGAGCTCGCCCACACCCTCGCCGCCCGCCTCACCGCCGCCGGCCTGCACGCCTCCACCCCGGACGCCGCGGTGGTCTCCGTCCGCGCCCCCGGCCCGGAGGCCGCCGTCCAGTGGGCCGCCGACTGCCGCACCGCCGGACTCGCCGTCGGCTGCTTCCGCCCGCCGTCCGTCCCCGACGGCATCTCCCGCCTGCGCCTCACCGCCCGCGGCGACCTGACGGACGCCCAGATCACCGAGGCCGTCCGCATCATCGCCGCCACCGGCCCGGCCTGACGGCCGTTCCGGGGGCGCCGGGGCGGACCTGCCGCGTCCCCGGAACGGCCGTACCGACACACCCCCGCGCGCGCCCGCCGCGGGCCCCCGGTTGGCCATGATGGTGCCTCGCAACCGTCGCCAGCGAGGAGCCCCCGACGTGCCCGAACCCCGTGTCCTCCTGGACGGACTCGTCCTCGGCGAGTCGCCCCGCTGGCACGACGACCGGCTCTGGTTCTGCGACTGGGGAGCCCACGAGCTGATCACCGTCGACGCGACCGGCACCCGCGAGACCGCCGGCCGGGTCGACGCCTTCCCGTTCTGCATCGACCCGCTGCCCGACGGCCGGCTGCTCGTCCTCGCCGGCAGCGACCGCCGGCTGCTGCGCCGCGAGGCCGACGGCACCCTCGTGCCGTACGCCGACCTGCGCCCGCTCTGCGACCGGCCCTGGAACGAGGTCGCCGCCGACGGCCGCGGCAACGCCTACGCCAACTGCATCGGTTTCGACCTGATGTCCGGCGAACCGCCCGCCCCCGGACTGGTCGCCCTCGTCACCCCGGACGGCACCGCCCGCACCGTCGCCGGCGACCTCGGCTTCCCCAACGGCATGGCCGTCACCCCGGACGGCACCACCCTCCTCGTCGCCGAGTCGTACGCCTCCCGGATCACCGCCTTCGACGTCGCCCCCGACGGCAGCCTCACCGGCCGCCGCACCTGGGCCGAGATCGAGGGCTCCGCCCCGGACGGCATCAGCCTCGACGCCGAGGGCGCCCTCTGGTACGCCGACGTGCCGAACCGGCGCTGCGTCAGGGTCCGCGAGGGCGGGGACGTCCTGCAGACCGTCGAGACCGACCGCGGCTGCTTCTCCTGCGCCCTCGGCACCCCCGGCGGCACCCCCACCCTCTACATCACCGCCGCCGAATGGACCGGCACCGCCGGAGCCACCGCCGCCCGCACCGGCCTCCTCCTCACCGCCCCCGCCCCCGCCCCGCCGGCCCCGCGGCCCTGACCGCACACGTCGACCCTCGGTGACCCGGCGCCCTTCGGATCACCGCACACCGGCGGGCCGGTCCGGATCCGCCGTCGAGGTGGATCCAGGCGTTGGCGGCACGTCCGGCGGGCGCGGTCCGGAGGTAGGTGCACCCCGGAGTGCACCGGCACCAGCCGTGAAAGCGCAACTCCACTGCGGCGCGGGCCGGGTCGGCCTCGCCACTGACCGCCAACTCCGCCTCCAGGAAGGGAACCAGGGGGGAGGACATCCGCCGGCAGCGGCGGCTCGATCGTGCTCCCCCCGGCAGGCCACGCACTCCCGACGGCGGCGCGGGCCGGGTCCTCCGGCACACTCTGTCTCCACGGATGTGCCCGGACGACCGTGCCGGGTGCGCGTCCTCCGGAGCAGGAGGGTCCGACCACACCCCGGGGGCGTTCCGCGTGCACACACCTGCCGACTACCTCCACCTGGCGCATGCCTCGAACGACGGGGCGGTTCTGCACGGGCTGGTGCGATGCGACCACTCCTTCGTGTGGCAGGCGCTGGCCGCCAATCCGCACACCCCGCCGGCCGCCCTGCGGGAGCTGGCCGCCGCCCGCCACAGCACCTGGAACGACAACCGGCTGCTCCTCCTGCTGGCCGGGCACCCCGCCGCGGACCGAGCCGTCCTGCGAGCCGTCCTAGACGCCACGGCCGCGAAGCTCACGGAGGGCGAACGGCCCTACGCCGCCGTGCTGGCGCTGGCGGGCCGGACCGAACTCGACGTCGCCGAGGTGAGGCGGCTCGGGACGCTGCCGGGGGCTTCCGGCCGTCTGCGCAGCCTGCTCCGGCGACGGCTCGCCGCCCGCGGCTGACCCCCTCGCCGACCACCCCGGCGCCGCGGCCCACCGCTGGAGTCGGCGTCAGGCCCGGGGCGGCGCGGTGCGGACGGCCTCGGCGAGCCAGTCGGCGGTGGCGGGCAGCCAGTCGGGGAGGGCGGTGCCGAGCAGGTGGTTGCCGTGGGGGACGAGCAGGAGTTCGGCGTTCTCGAGCTGACGGGCCAGCAGGTCGGCGTTGGTGACGCCCGGGATCCGGTCGTCGCCGCCCTCGACGACCAGCAGCGGGAGGTCGAGCTCCGCGGTGATCGTGCCGAGGTCGATCCGGTCGGCGCCCTCCCGGGCCGCCGCCAGGCCGCCGCAGCGCTGGGCCAGGGTGGCGACGACGAAGGGTACGAGGCCGTCCCAGTCCAGCCGGTACGGGCCGCTGACCAGGGCGGCCGCCCGGACCCGCCGCTCCTGGGCCGCGGCGGCCGCGGCGAACCAGCCGCCCAGGCTCAGCCCGATCACCGCGACGCCGTCCTCGGTGTCGAGGCCCTCCCGGCCGGCCAGGTGGTCCACGGCACGGCCGATCACCTTCCCGTAGTCCGGCTCGAAGGTGCTGGTCGTCGCCAGGACGCCCTGGCCCGGTCCGTCGATCGCGAGGACGGCCGTGCCACGGGCGAGCAGCGCCTCCGCCACGGCATGGAACTCCTCCTTGCCGGAGTCCAGTCCGGGCACGACCACCACCACCGGCGCCGGCCGCCCGCCCGCCGGGCGCCGGAGCCACCCGGCGAACCCCTCGCCCTCGACCCGTTCGGCGTCCGGTTCGAGCAGTGCCAGGGCCGAGCGCATCGCCTCGTCCGCAGCCCCGGCCGTCCGGGCGCCCGCCGCCCGGTCCGGGTCGGGGACGAGCCCGCCGACGTGGAACCAGCGGGCCGCCGTCCGGTAGGCCTCGCCCGCCGTCCGGGTCCGGCCCGCGGCCGCGGCGGCCTCCGCGACCGCCAGGTGCCGCCGCGCGGCCGCCCGGCAGGCGGCGGGCCACTCGCGCAGCGACGTCACACCGGCCGCGACCCGCCCGTACTCCCAGACGTCGAGGCCGGCACCGTGCGCCCGCGGGCGGGTCTCCTCGGCGTAGCCGGCCATCACACCGGGAGCGTCGAGGAAGGAGAGGTCGGGGCTGTCGGTCATCGGAGTCCTCGCTTGCGGGGTGCACGGGCGGCGGCGGGAGCCGTCCCGCCGGAGGACCCAGCAGACCAAGCCGCCCCCGCCCGCGTCCAACAACCGTCCGTTCCCTCCGACAACCGCCCGTTCCCCGTGAACCACTGAGAGCTGCTCAGGCGCGCAGGTGCACCAGGACGGAGCGCATCGCCCGCTCCACCGCCCGCCGCGACGACTCGCTGGGCTCGGCGGTGTCGAAGCCGTGGTGCCCGTCGGGCAGGTCGACCACCTCGACGGCGGCCCCGGCCTTCTCGGCCGCGGCCAGGAACTCCGCGACGCCGGCCGCGATCCCGGGGTTCTCCCGGCCGACCCGGGTCAGCACGATCGGCAGCCGTCCGGCCGCGCCGACCGCCTCCACCGGACGGTAACGGGGATCGACCGGGCCCCAGGCGGGCAGCGGCGCGAGCACCGGGTAGCTCGCCGCCGTGCACCGCAGCCACGGCTCCGGCGTGCGGAGCGCGTCCGCGAGCAGCAGCCCGCCGCCGGAGAAGAACCACAGGGCGATCCGGTCCGGGTCGACCCGCGGATCGGCGCGCAGCAGGTCGACGGCCGCGGCGAGGTCCCCTGCGGCCTGCGGGTAGTCGGCGAAGCCGTGCAGCCGGTGGTCGACCACCGCGCCGACCGCGCCAAGCTCCGCGGCGTACCGGGCGTGGCCGACCAGCCCCGGCCAGTCCCGGGGCGTGGGCCGCACCTCGGCCGGGAGCGGGCCGCCGTGGACGAACAGCACCGCCGGGCGGCGGTCCCGGGGGCCGGCGCCGTCGGGGAGGTACAGGTCGACCCGGCCGGTCCGCTCGCGCGGCCGCTCCGGCGCCTCCAGCACGAAGGGCCGCAGGTGCGGGGGCGCTTCGGCGGTCGGAGTGAGCCGGTGGCCCTCCCCGGCGGCGGACCGCCGCAGCACCTCGGCCAGTTCACCGGGGGAGGAGAGCATCGGCCAGTGCCCGGTGGCGAGTTCGAAGAAGCGCACCGCGGGGTCGGTGAGCTTCCGGGAGACCGGGTCGTCGCCGGAGGCCACCACCCGGAGCATGGCGATCGTCATGCCGCTGCCGGTGCACAGGATCCCGGTGGAGGGCAGTGCGGCCGCGGCGCCCGAGAGCCTCAGCGGACGGGTGAGCGTCCCGGAGGGCTGCGGTACGGCGTGCGCGGTCAGCCGGGCCAGCGCCCCGTCCGACAGTCCCGCCGTGCTGCCCCAGCGCCGCCACGCGTCGGCGGTCGGCACGGGCACCTCGGCGAGGACCGGACCGGCGCCGAGCAGCCGCGTACGGACCTCCTGGTCCGGCACCGACTGCGCCGCCGTGTCGCCGTCTCCGGGCATACCGGCGTCCAGGTGCACGACCCGCGCGATCCGCTCCGGACGCCGGTCGGCGGCGCCCAGGACCGGATGGATGCCGTAGCCGTGGCCGACGAGCACCACCTGTGGCGCGGCCACGCCGTCGACCACCCGCAGCACGTCCCCGACGTGCGTCTCCAGGTCGGTGCCGGCCGGCGCCGTCCCGGCCGGCCCGTCCATGCCCGTCAGCGCCACCGGGTGCACCTCCGCCCCGGACTCCCGCAGCCGGTCCGCCACCTCCTCCCAGATCCAGCTCCCGGTGAACCAGCCGGACACCAGCACGAACACCGCCATCGTCGCCTCCTCGCCCGCTCCGGCGGCCCGGTCGGCCGCCCGCGTGTGCCGGTACGGTAGGAACTCCCCCTGAGGGAGGTTCAAGTCGTGTTCATGGCCGATCTGTGGAGCATCGGGGAACTCGCCGAACGGGCGGGCGTCACCGTGAAGACCGTCCGCTTCTACTCCGACCGCGGCCTGCTCCCCGAGGCCGCCCGCAGCACCGGCGGCCACCGCAGGTACGGGCCCGGGGCGCTCGACCGGCTGCGGCTGATCCGCTCGCTGCGCGCCCTCGACCTGCCCGTCCCCGAGATCGACCGCGTCCTGCGCCGCGAGGACACCGACACCGGGGCCGACGCACTGGAGGATGCCGTCGCCCGGCAGTTGAAGGAGCTGGGCACCCAACTCGCCGCACTGCGCTGGCGGGAGGCCGCCCTGCAACTGCTGCGCGACTGCACCGCCGAGGAACGCGCCGACCGGCTCCGGCTGATCGGCGCGGTCGCCACCCCGCCCGACACCACCGCGCTGGCCCGCTACTGGCGGCGGGTCCTGCCCCGCGGCCTGTCCACCCGGCAGATCCGGTGGATCGTCGACGCGGCGGTGCCGCAGCCGCCCGCCGAGCCGCGGCCGGCCCAGGTGCTGGCCTTCGCCCGGATGCACGCCCTCGCCACCATGCCCTGCCCCGCCGGCGGCAGCGACGCGCCGCCCCCGGCGGACGCCCGCGACCACCGCCCGGCCGTGCTCTACGACGGCCTCGGCGAGGCGTACGAGCTGGCCGCCCCGGCCCTGCGCAGGGGAGGGGCACCGCAGCCGGGCGAGGCGCTCGACTGCTTCGTCGCCGCGTACGCCGGGGCCCACGGCGACCGGGACACCCCGCTGTTCCGCCGCCGGCTCGTCCGCCGCCTCGCCACCCTCGCCCACCCGGTGATGGACCGCTACTGGCAGCTCGCCGGCGAACTCGCCGACCCGGCCACCCCCACCCTCGGCGCCGCCCACGACTGGCTCCGCGCAGCCCTGACGGCCGACCCGGCCTGACCGGCCACCGGCCTCTCGGCCTGCCCGGCCACCGGCCTGAGCAACCCCGGCCTGTCCGGCCCAGTGGCTGCGCCGGACACCGCGGTACGCTGACACCCACCCCGTGGCCGCCACGCGGGCGCTCCGCTCCCTCGACGTTCCGTCAGGTCTTCGAGCGCCGCCCGACGTCCCGCCCGGGGCCCACTCCCTCCCGAGCGAAATGCGGTGCCGCCGTGCGCGCCTCCCTGTTCACCGTCGACCTGCCCGGCCCCGGCCGGCTCAGCACCATGGCCCGCCCGCGCGGCCACGACTGGCTGCCGGACGAGATGGCCGCGCTGGCCGCCGCCGGTGCGGACGTGCTCGTCTGCGCGCTCACCGCGGACGAACGCGAGGAACTCGGCCTCACCGCCGAGCCCGAGCTCGCGACCGCCGCCGGACTGGAGTACGTGGCCCTCCCGATCCCCGACCGGACGGTCCCCGACCCGGCCGCCGTGCTGCCCGTCCTCCACCACCTGACCGCACGACTGCACCACGGCGCCCACGTGGTGACGCACTGCCGGGCGGGCATCGGCCGCTCCTCCCTGCTCGCGGTCTCCCTCCTCGTCCTCGGGGGCACCCCACCCGGGACCGCCTGGGCCGCGGTCGAACGGGCCCGCGGCCTCGCCGTCCCCGACACCCCCGACCAGCGCGCCTGGCCCACCGCCCTGCTGCTGCGGCACACGGCCTGATCGGGGCCAATCCCGGTCGGGCCGCCCGTACCCGGGGGCGGCCCGACATGCCGCGTTCGGCGCAGGGTGGGCGGGCGGTGGCCGGGGGGCGGGAGACTGGCGGTGGTCGAGCGAGTCGGAGGGCAGAGCCGTGAGCGGTGCCGCGCAGTTCCACGCCTGGGACGTCCGGGAGTCGGGGCCGGCCGACGCACCGCACCGGGTGCTGCTGCTGCCGGGCGGGCTGTGCAGCACGGCCTTCTACGACGACCTGATGGCGGCCGAGCCGCTCGCCGGGGCGCCGATCCGGCTGGTGGCGGCGACCGTCCCGGGCCACGCGGGGACGGTCGCGCCGCGTGACGTCTCGATGGAGAACTACGCGGCGATCACCGCGGCCTTCGCCGCCGAGCACGGCTGCACGGCGGTGGTCGGCCACAGCCTCGGTGCCAACATCGCGCTGGAGATGGTCGGCGGCGGGCACTTCGCCGGGCCGGTGGTGCTGCTCTCGCCGACCTTCTCGCGGCCGGACGAGTCCAAGGCCCTGGCGGTCGCGACGAAGCTCGGCCGGGTGCCCGGGCTCGGTGCGGCGGCCTGGCCGGCGATGCTGTGGCTGGCGCCGAAGGCCCTGGCGGACAGCATTCCGGAGGCCCGGCGGGCGCCGCTGCTGGCCGACCTGAAGCGGAACTCGGCGGCCTTCTGCCGCCGGGCGATGACCGAGTACTTCGCCTACCTCGACCGGCACGGCTCCCTCGTCCCGCGGCTGTGCGGGGCGGGCGTCCGGGCCCGGGTGGTGCGCGGCGACCGGGACGAGGTCGGGCTGACCGACGAGGAGCGCGCCGCGCTGGAGGCCTGCCCGTCGGTCACCCTGGAGACCGTCGCGGACAGCGGCCACCTGGTGATGGTGGAACAGCCCGCTGCGGTCGCCCGGCTGATCGCCGACGCCGTCCTCGGCCCGGACCGCTGAGGGCTGCCGTCACACGGTGAGCACGACCTTGCCCCGGGCGTGCCCGGTGTGGACGTGCCGCACCGCGTCCGCCGCCTGCTCCAGCGGGTAGCCGCGGTCGAGGACGGACACCAGCCGGCCCTGCTCGGCGGCCTCGGCGAGGTGGCGCAGGTCCGCCGTCCGGGTCTGCGCGACCAGCGTGCGCAGCCGCTGCCCGACGAAGGGCGAGAGCACCATGGCCCGCAGCTGCCGGTCGAGGCCCTGCAGCCACCCGCCGGCGCTCTCGCCGCCCACGATGACCAGCGTGCCGCGCGGGGTGAGGACCTGCCGCAGCAGCGCGAGCGGCCGGTTGCCCGCGGTGTCGACGACGAGGTCGTAGCGGTGCCCGCCCTCGGTGATCTCCTCGCGGGTGTAGTCGAGGACCCGGTCGGCGCCGAGCGAGCGGACGAGTTCGGTCTTCCCGGTGCTGCACACCCCGGTGACCTCCGCACCGAGGAGCTTGGCGACCTGCACGGCGAACGAGCCGACGCCGCCGGCCGCGCCGATCACCAGGACGTGCTGCCCCGCCCGGAGGCCGCCGGTGTCGCGCAGGGCCTGCAGCGCGGTGCAGCCGGAGATCGGCAGGGCCGCGGCCTGTTCGAAGGTCAGCCCGGCGGGCTTGGGGGCGAGCCGTCCGGGTCTGGCGAGGGCGTACTCGGCGAAGGATCCCTCGCAGACGCCGAACACCTCGTCGCCGGGGCGGAAGGCGGTGACGTTCGCGCCGACCTCCTCGACCACCCCGGCGGCGTCCATGCCGCGGACGGGATTGCGCGGGGTGCGCAGCCCCGACGCGAGCCGGACGGGACGGGGGAGGCCCGCCATGAGGTGCCAGACGCCGGGATCGACGCCCGCCGCGCGCACCCGGACGAGGACCTCGTCCGCCCCCGGCCGCGGCCGCTCGACCTCCCTGAGCTGCAGCACCTCGGCCTCGCCGTACCTGTCCTGCACAACGGCCTTCACTGGGCCTCCCCCTCGGTCCGTGGGTACTGGAAGACGTCGTCGAGTGCGACGCCGAACACCCGGGCGATCTGGAACGCCATCTCCAGCGAGGGCGAGTACCGGCCCTGCTCGATGGCGATGACGGTCTGTCGGGTGACGCCGATCCGCTCGGCCAGTGCCGCCTGGGTCATCTCCCCGTGGGCGAACCGGAGCGCGCGGATGCTGTTGGTGACCCTGGTCGGCTTCACCACGGGCCGAACCCCCGCCGGTAGGCGGCGAGCTTCGCGGCCGAGCCGAGCAGGGCCGAGAGGACGAAGGCCAGGTACGTCGCATTGGCGATCCAGAAGTGGTCGGCGCGGAGCATGGCCAGGACGAGCACGGCCACTCCGCCGATCGCCAGGAAGGACTGGCCGACGTGGTCGCCGAACCGGTGGATCTCGCGGTCCCGCTGGTCCTTCTGCCGGTCGCCCTCCGGCGAGGCGAGCGAGACCGCGATGTGCAGGACGATCGAGGCCGCGATCGCGAGGCCGACGCTCCAGAGCAGGGCCGCCCGGTACGGCGCGGCGGTGAGCGGACCGGAGCCGGCGCCGCCGAGGACGACTGCCGCGTACGCCGCATAGCTGCTGAGTGTGACCAGGAGCATGATCCAGGCCCGCTTCTCTTCGACTGCCATACCGGAAAGGTAAAGCAGACCGGACATCGTGTCAAAGATTCTTTACCTGTCCAGCTCGGTCCGCGCACTCCCGCCGGACGGGTGAAGCCGTAGCGCCGTCCGGCGGGCCGAGGCCGGGCACGGCTCCGACCCGCGCATCAATGGGGCCATGGGCACCCCCGTCCCGCGCCGGCCCCGCCCGCACCCCGTCCGCCCGCCCGAACTCCTCGACCCCGCCGGTCCGGTGGACCCGGCCGACCCCGTCGACCGGGCCCGCCCGGTCTGGTACGCCGCGTACGGCTCCAACATGCGCCGGGCCCGGCTGCACGCCTACCTCGCGGGCGGCAGCCCGCCCGGCACCGCCCGCCGCTACCCCGGCTGCCGCGACCCGCGCCCGCCCGCCGCGGACCTGCCGCTGCTGCTGCCCGGCCGGCTCTACTTCGCCCGGGAGTCCCTGGTCTGGGGCGGTGGCATTGCCTTCCTCGACGCCGAGGACGACGGGGAACTGCCCGCCCGCGGCTACCTGCTGACCCTGGACCAACTGCTCGACATCGCCGCCCAGGAGATGCACCGCGCCCCGCGCATCCGGGCCGCCCCGGGCCTGGCCGCCGCCCTCCGCGACGGCCGCGCCACCCTCGGCCCGGGCCACTACGAGACCCTGCTCTGCCCGGGCACCCTGGACGGCCACCCGGTGCTCACCTTCACCGCCGCCGGCCGCAGCAGCGAGGCACCGCTGACGCGCCCCTCCGCCGGCTACCTGCGCCACCTCGCCACCGGCCTCGCCGAGTCCCACGGCTGGCCCGCCCGGCGCGCCGCCGCCTACCTCAGCACCCGGCCGGGTGCCGCCGGCCGCTGGACCCCGGACTCCCTCCTCACCGCCCTCCGGTCCCGGTCGGAGCAGTGACGCCCCGTCGGAGCAGCGGGGAAACCGGTTGCGAGGCACGGGACACTGGAGCGGTGATCACCGAGGAGCGCGCCGTCGAACTGGTCGCGACCGAACTGGCCCGCGACCGGCTGGCCCACAGCTGGAACGCGTACCTGCCCGAGTTCGCCGCCTACCGGGTGGACGAACTCGCCGTCGGCTGGCTCGTCTTCTGCCAGTCGGCGGTGTGGCTGCGCACCCGGGACGAACGCGACAGCTTCCGGAGCGGCCCGTACCTGGTGGACCGGCAGGACGGAAGCGTCCACTTCGTCCGCGAGACCTGCCTGCACGAGGACTGGCAGACGTTCTACCGCCGCGAGGTCCGGGGCGGGACGGACGACGACCCGCTGGTGATCGAGATCCGCGCTCTGGCGCGGTCCGCCGGGCCGGTCGCGGCGATGCACCGGCTGCGCAGGCTCCACCCCCAGCTGGGCACCGCCCAGGCCAAGGCCTATGTGACGGCCGTCGCGCAGGGCGTCCGGCCGCCGGAGGAACTGGTGCGGCTCACCCGGCCCGACGACTCGTGGCTGCGTGCGGACATCCAACGCCTCACCGGCCCCGCCGGGCAGCCGCTCACCTGACGGGACCGACCCGCGGCCGTCAGCCCGGCCCCGCCGCTCGGCGCCCCCGGACGGCCCCCAGTGCGGTGCCGGCCGCCGCGCAGACCCCGGCCGCCGCGAGGCCGGCCGGCCTCGCGCCCTCACCCCACAGCGCGGTGCAGGCCAGCGTGGCCGCGGTCGCGCTGACGCAGCCGCCGGCGAGGCCGAGCAGCAGCCCGGTGACCGCACCGGCCCGCCGACGCCCGGCCGCCGGGGCGGCGGGGACCGGGTCCGACCCCGGCCGCC
>NZ_BAAALD010000134.1:0-15810 GCF_039528095.1 Kitasatospora arboriphila | reverse complement strand
CTCAGGTGCCGGGCCTTCCGGTCTCTCTCCCGGGCCTCGTCCGGTGCCGGACCGCCCGGCCGGTTCAGCCCGCCTCGGAGGCTTCCGGCGCGACCACCGCACGCGGCGGAGGCAGCAGCACCAGCGCCGTCCCCGCGGCGAACCCCGCCACCGTCCACCCCGCCGGTGCGTCCGTCCTGGCCAGCCCCTCGCCCGCCCAGACCGTCAGCGTCCAGACGGCGGCCGCGAGTCCGGCCAGCCCCGCCAGCACGGAGTACGGCTGCCGCACCTCCGCCTGCGGACGCACCGCGCCGCCCACCCGCAGCAGCCCTCGTTCCACCGGCCGCAGCGCCACGAGCAGCCCGAGCAGGAACAGCGTCAGCACGGCGATCCACACCGGCCGCCACGCCCACCAGGCACCGGAACCGACCACGGGCTCCGGCGCGAGGTCCGTCAGGTAGAACGCGGCAGCCGCCGCCAGCACCGGCACCATGTGCCACAGGTACAGCGTCATCGACACCCGGCCGAGCGGGCGGACCAGGCGCCACAGCCACTCCGCGCGCAGCGCCCGTTCCATCGCGGGTGCGGCGAGCAGGCACAGCGCGCACTGCGCGAGCACCCAGGCGAGCATCGCCGGCGACGGCGGGTCGGTGTTGCTCAGCTCCTCGGTGCTCACCCGGATCAGGCTGACCGGGTACGGCCCGAACGCCACCAGCCCCGCGAACGCCGCCGCCCCGCCACCGGCCACCGCCCACAGGAGCGGCCGGCGCCCCGGCAGCCGGCCGTCCTCCCAGCCGAAACCCAGCTGGTAGGCCACCGCCCAGACCAGCACGTAGCCCGCCGCACCGACCGGACTCCCGCGGTCCGCCAGGTCGACCAGGTCCGCCACCAGGGAGAGCCCGGCCAGCGCGGCCGTGGAGGCGAGACCCCACCGCCGGTACGCCGCGTACAGCCACGGCGTCAGCGCGCTGACGACCAGGTAGACCGGCAGGAACCAGAACTGCATCGCCAGCGCCCAGCCCACCATGCCCAGCAGCCCGGGATCCGCGCCGGCCGTCCGGCCGGCCGCCAGGCACGGCACCGCGATCCCCACGTACGCGGCCGTCGGCAGCAGCAGCCGCACCGCCCGCGCGCGGACCCATCCGGCCGCCCCGCCGCCGCCCTCCCGGTGCCGCCGCCAGGACCCGGCGGCCACGTGGCCGCCCGCCAGGAAGAACACCGGCATGATCTGGAAGAGCAGCGTCAGCCACTGCGTCCACTCCACCGTGGCGAGCAGTTCGGGCGCCGCGATCGTGCCGTCCGGGTGCCGCACCAGCGCGGTGATCACCCAGTGCCCGAGCACCACCATCACGATCGCCGCTCCCCGTAGGAAGTCCACGTACCTGACCCGGTCCACGCCGCCCACCGTCCCCCCGTCCCGAACCGACCGGTCCACTGTGGTCGTACCGCAACGGCCCGGTCCAGTGCCGCACGGTTGCGATCCGATCTCCCGGCCGGGGCCGCGAAATCCGTTGGGGCACCGGTGGGCCGGCCACCATACTGACCGTCATGTGCTTCCGCGGCGGTACCCCGAACCGGCACTACGTGTGCCTGCCGTGCCGCGCCTCCGTCAAGCGCCGCACGCCGACCACGGTCTGTCCGCGCTGCCGCGGCCGGCTCGTCGACGCCGGACAGGACCTCAAGGTCCCCCGCCGCGCGGACACGGCCGCCTGGCGCACCCTCACCGCCCTGCTCAACGCCGGCGTCACCTTCCACTCCTCCTGCTGCGGCGGCCCCGGGTGGCGGCCGCGCACCCCGCGCGACGTCGGCGAGCGCCTCGCCGCCGCGGCCGGCACCGGCCTCCCCCTCGCGGAGGTCCTCACCGCGCCCGAACTCCCGCGTCGACGTGGCAGGTGAGCCGCGGCCGCCGTTCACCGACCGGCCAGCCCGCAATGGGCGTGGGCGTGGGCGTGGGCGTACGTGTGGCCGTGGGCGGTCGGCGGGTGCCTGCCGGCCCGCCGGGCGGAGGTCAGAGGGCGATCGGCCGGTAGGCGAGTGCCGCATCGACGATCTCCTCGGCCGAGGCGCCGCGCAGTTCGGGCGGGGGCCAGTGGATCAGGCCCCTGGCCCGGGGATGCGGCACGTTGGCTTCGAAGAGTGCCAGGAAGTGGTCGCTCTCCGGATCGCCGTCGAGGATCCTGCGGACGATCCCGACGAGTTCGTCCGCGGTGATGTCCGCGATCCGTGGCCGGGGCGGCCTGGCGGCCTCCCGCGCGAAGTCGTCCAGGCTCCGGCTGCCGTCGTACTCGGCGAAGTCCGGGGCGCCGTAGTCGTGGCCCGTGCTCGCGTTGAAGGCACTGATCTCCTCGGCCGCGCTCCCGGCTCCGGAGAGCACCAGGCCGGAGATCCGGGAGATCGCGCCGCAGAGCTCGTCCAGCCGCTGCCGGCTGACGGGCGGGGGCATCAGTTCGGGTCTCGGGTCCACGGTCCGGATTGTGCCGTGGACCTCCGACACGGCGGCGGAACGGCCGCGCTGCGGTGGTGGACGGCCGGGCGGGGACCGAGTCTGGTGGACATGGGAAGCACGAAGAAGCGGTGGGCCTCCGCGGTGGTGCACTGCCGGCCGGGGTCGGTCGTGGGGATCGAGACGGCGGCTGCGCACGTGGGCGGGCAGGTGCGGGTGACCGGGCGGTGGGTGCGGGTGCGGCCGCACGACGGGGGAGAGATGTGGATCTCGGCAGGAGCCGTCCAGCGGATCGTCTGGGACGCGCCGCCGGACGGGTGACGCCCGGACCGAGCCGACGTTCGGTCCGTCCGGCTTCGGTCCGCCGTGCCGTACCTGGGCCCGTCCCTGGCGATCGCCCGGGAATTCGTGGACCAGGGCGCCCGCGTGGTCATCACCGACCTGCAGCAGGACCGGGTGGACGAGGCGGTCGCCGCGATCGGCCCGACCTGCTCGGGCATGACGGCCCGCCGCTCGGCCGTTGCGCCGCCCCGGGACGGGCAGGACGGACGGGGCGAGACCGGAGGCGGGGCGGCCCGGCGAAGGATCGGGCTGCCGGTGCGCTGCGTCGCGGGCCGCCCGGCGCCGCTGCCTGACGGACCGTTCGGCCCGCCGGGTGTCACATGTCCATGGCGGAGACCCACACCACAGGATGCTCGGGGTCGCTCGCATCCACGGCGAGGAAGCGCTGTCCGTTCGCCGTGTCCTCGGCGTAGACCATGCCCGGGCGGACGGCCGGGACGAGGCCGCAGTCCCCGCTCGCCGCCTTGGCCACGTCGCCGGGTTCGTACGGGTGCCAGTCGCCCAGGTGCAGCGCCGTGTGGGGCTGGGGCGACCCGAAGCCGCTCACGGCGAGGAAGGCGGAGAGATCGCCCGGGGTGGTGGTGAACCGCAGATCCAGTGAATCCTCACCGAACAGCGGATGCCTGTTCGCCGTGAAGACCAGGCCGGCGGCGTCCTTCGGGACGGACAGGCCGAAGTGCCTGACGGCGTCGGCATACTCGAGGTTGTTCCCCGTGGTGGCCGGGCAGACGCGGGAGTCGCTCTTCGCCACGTGGTTGTCGGGAGGTCCGATGGACGAGTCCATCGCGGCCACGGCTCCCCAGCCGAGCAGCCCCAGGACCACCGTCGCACCGCCGGCCAGGTACAGGGCCACGCCGAGCCGGCCCTTCCACTCCGGGCGCCGCCGCGGCAGGCCTGCGCCACCGGCCGGGCCGTCGGCGGCGTCGCCCTCCAGCCGTTCCTCTGCCACGTTCCCCCCATGTTCGAGTGCCTGCCCGAGCCCCTACCCGAGTCCCGCGCGCAGCGCGGTGACCGAGCGGGTCGCACGCGGAGCGCCGCCGGACGGGAGCAGCCTGGCACAGAATTTGAACGCGTTCAAGGCGTGCCGCTCCGCCCGCGTGCGCCCCGGTGCAGGGGCCCGGCCGCTCCTGGGGCCGGTGGGTGCCGGGGCCGTGCGTGCATGCGTTTCCCGGGTAGGCGCGTAGGGTCGGCGGGGGCAGGGCGGGTGTTCCGGGTGAAGGGCGGTGAGGACGGTGGCCTCCGCGGTCGAGGGCGGCACGGTGCCGGTCCTCCGCACGTCCTTCGCGACGCGGGACGCCGACGAGGCGCGGGACTTCCTCGACACGGCGTACGGCTCAAGCCTGCGCCTGTCGGGTCTGGGCGGCGGAGCGAGCCTGCGGTACGAGCGGATCGACGCCGGCCTGTTCACGGTGGACCGGATCACCCTGCCGGGGAGACTGTCCTTCGCCTGCGAGCCCCTGGACGCGATGATCGTCAACGACGTCCGGGCCGGGCAGCTGGAGGTCGACTCCGCAGGCAGCGAGGAGCGCGCGGGCGCCGGGAGCCTTGTCCTCAACCCGGCGGGCGTGCCGTACACGGCGCAGAGCAACGGCTGCACGATCAACAGCGCGAGCCTGGCCGCCGGGGTCGTCCGCGACACCGCCGGCATCCCGATCGGCGGGCGGACCGCACCACTGCGGTACGCGGCAGCTCAGGTCGCTCCCGCCACGCCCGCCGCGGCCCGGCTGTGGCGCGCCGCCGTCGACCTGGCAGCCGACCAGTTCGGCCGCGACCAGGCGCTGCCGGCCCTGCTGGTCTCCAACACCGCCCGGCTGCTCGCCGCCGCGGCGCTCGCCGCCTTCCCCGCACAGGCGGCGCCCGACCCCGCACCGGCCGACGAGACGGACGCCACCCCCGCGACGGTGCGGCGGGCGACCGCGTTCATCGCGTCGCACGCCGACCGGGACGTCACCCTCGCCGAGATCGCCGACGCCGCCTGCGTCACCCCCAGGGCGCTGCAGTACGCCTTCCGCCGCCACCTCGGCACCACCCCGCTCGCCCATCTGCGCACGGTGCGCCTGGACGCCGCACACCGGGAGCTACTGGCCGCCGATCCCGCCACCGCGACGGTCACCGGGATCGCGATGCGCTGGGGCTTCGCCCACGTGGGCCGGTTCGCCGCCCACTACCGGGCGGCGTACGGCACCACGCCCGGCACCACCCTCGGCCTGCGCACCTGAGCAGCCGCGTCCGAGCGGCGTCCGGCCCGGTTCCCGCCGATCCGCTTCCCCCGTCCCGGGTCGCTCGGCCCGGTTCGGGGGAGAATCGGGGGTATGGCGGAGGTCCTCCGGGTTCCCGTGCTGCTCTTCGACGGGGACTGCGCGATGTGTACCGACTGGGTGGCGTGGGCGGAACGCCACCCGGGAGCGGTCCGGTCGTCCGGTGAGTGGGAGGCGGTCGCCTGCCAGTTCGTCGACCTCCCCGCGCTGGACGCCTGTGCGGGCGGGCGCGGACTGGTGACGGCGGAACGCGTCCAGCACGGGCCGCTGTGGCTCACCCCCTCGGGCAAGGTCTACGGCGGCCTGGAGGCCGCTGCCCGCGTGCTGATGCGCTCGGGCGGCGCGTGGCCCTACGCGGGCGGCCTGCTGGCCCTGCCACCGGTCCGCCTGCTGGCGCGGATCCTCTGCCTCCCGGCCACGAGGCGCTGGCATCCGACCCGCACCGGCGGCGCACCCTGAACCGTCACCGGCCGACGCGGACGGCAGTTCTCCTAGCCGGTCACGATGCCCGTCACGAGGTTGATGGTGGTGGCCAGGATGCTCGTGCCGAACGCGTAGGAGAGCAGGCAGTGGCGCAGCACGACGGCGCGGATCGCGGTGGTGGTGACGCCGGTGTCGGACACCTGGTAGGTCATGCCGAGGTTGTAGCTGAAGTAGAGGAAGTCCTTGTAGGAGGGCGGCTCGTCGGAGTTGAAGTCGATTCCACCGGTCGGGGGTGCGAGGTAGAGCTCGGCGTAGCGGGCGGCGTACATCAGGTGCAGCGAGGCCCAGCCCATGAAGACGCCGCCGAGTGCGGTCGCTGCGGCGGCGTGGCTGTCGCCGGACCTGCCGAGCAGGAGCAGCAGCACGATGCCGGTGAGGCCGCCGATCGCCGCCGAGACGACGACGAGCTCCTCCAGGACGGGCCGGAAGTCCTCGCGCCGGGCGTTGCGGCGGGTCGCCTCGGCGTCCATGGGCCACAGCGCGATCCACCCGGCCGCGACGAAGAAGGTCTGGGCCGCGGTGATGCCGGCGAGAACGCCCATCGACAGGTCGCGCAGCAGCCAGACGAGGACGCCCACCGCCGCTCCCGCAACCAGCGCTCCGTTCAGTCGCGGCAGGGCGGACCGCAGTGACCACAGGCTCATGCGCCTCACAGTAGCCACCCCGCCGCACCCGGCGGCCGACCTGCCGCGCCGCCGGCGCGCGTGGCGGGACCGGCCCGGCCTCCGTCGGCGTCGTGCGCGCTGCTGCGCCCTGATCCCGCGTCAGTCGGTGGGTGGACCCGCGGCTGTGACAGGGCCGTTGCCTGAAGTGTGACCGCCGTCACGGCCCCTGACGGCCGGTCATGGTCAGCTCTGGGGATGCGTCGTTCCCGTACCGCCTCTCCGGTCCTCCTGGCCGCGGGCCTCCTGGTGCTCACCGCGTGCGGCTCGGTGGCCGTCACCGGTTCGCGGGCCCCCGCCCCGTCGGGTGCCACGTCCGCCTGCGGCGTTCCGCCGGGCCCTTCGGCGTCGGCGTCGGCATCGGCCGGTGGTCCGGCCGAGCGGGAGGTGGGTGGTGTCCGGATCACCGGCTCGGGTCCGCTCTGCACCGAGTTCGAGGTCACCAACCGGGGCGGCGAAGCCTTCACCTACACGATCACGTTCACCCACCTGTCACCGTCCGGGCAGGCGATGTGGGTCAGCAAGCAGACGGTGGCGGACGTCGCTCCCGGCCGGACGGTGTCGGGTACCGTCGCGCCGAGTGCATCGCCCTCGCCCCGCCTGACCGAACAGCACCTGCCGGGCGCCGTACCCGGCGGAGCGAGTGCGTCCGCCTCCGCGGACGGCGGGCGGGTGCGGATCACCAAGGTGCGCAGCGTTCCGAGCAAGGAGGCGTCGGTCGAGTCGGGGGTTTGCCCGCCGTCCGGGACCCGGGTGTACGCCGACGAGGGCGATGCCGCCATGGGGCTGCGCGCAGTCGGCCTCCACCTGGAGAACTGCGGGTCGGGCACCGTCCACCTGAACGGCTATCCGGAACTCCAGGTCATCGACGAGGAGCACAGGCCCGTCGGCAGCGTGCAGATCCTGCACGGCGGCAACGCCGTCTCGACCGGCACCGGCACCGACGACCCGCCCGGGCCGGTCACGCTGGCGCCCGGCGAGCACGCCTACGCCGGGCTGGTCTGGCGCAACACCGTGGAGTCCGGAACGGCCGAGTCGGTGAACGCGCCGTACCTGAGGGTCCGGGCGAAGGCGGGTGCCGACCCCGTGACGGTGATCCCGGAGCTCGACCTGGGCACCACGGGCCGGCTCGCCGTCGGCGCGTGGAAGAAGGACGACACGCGCGGCGCCACCCCCACGAGCACCCCGGGCATCCCACGCTGACCGGCTATCCGTGCCGGAGGCGCACGCCTGCGCGCCTCGGTGGGGCGGCGGGTCAGCGGCCGCAGGCCCGGCACGGCGGCCGGGTCCGGCGGTGGTAGGACAGCGCGGCAACCCCCAGGCCGAGGCCCCACAGCCAGTAGGCGGGCATCGCCACCCAGAGGAAGGACAGCGGCAGCGCGCCGTCGTGGGCCACCGGGTGGACGGTCTCGCCCACCAACTGGCCGATGCCGACGCCGAAGTACACCAGCAGTCCGACCGAGATCGCGCAGGCCGGCCCGAGCGGCAACAGCCGCGGAACGCGCCGCCGGCCCACCAGCGGCATCCAACCGGGGAACACCTGTCCCCACCGGTGCACCAACGACAGCGGCAGCACGGTGCCGGCCAGCACGAAGCCCACCTCGAACACCGCGAGGGACGCCGCCTGCGCGGTGTCCAGCCGCCCCGGGCCGGCGAACCCGAGGGCGTACTGGGCGAGGATCCGCAGCCAGCAGGAGGCGACCGCCCCGTACGCCGCCCACAGCGCCCATCGCGGCGGCCGGGCCCGCCGGTCGGGATCGAGGGGCCGGCCGGTGCGGCTGCACCGCGGGCAGTCGCCCCACCACCGGCGCCGGTGGCCGATCGCGGCGGGGGGCAGCAGCACCGACACGGGCAGGCAGGCGGGCCCGGCGAGGGAACCCGGGGGGGAGAAGGGGGTGGGGCGGGCCCGCGCCCCCCCCCCCCGCGCCCGGCGCCGATCGCGGCGGCGGCCAGCAGCACCGACACGGTCAGGCAGCCGGCCCGGCTGAGGAAACCGGTGAGCGAGAAGGGGATGTGCAGGCCCGGCACCAGGCCGCCGACCACGTCCAGCAGCAGGAACGGGCAGCTGAGCAGCAGGGCGCCGGCCACCGCGGCGGCGGCCGCGAGCAGCCGTGGCCGGGGCCGGCGTGCCGTGTGCAGGGCGCGGGACAGCACCGCCGCCCCGGCGCACAGCACCACGGCGCCCCAGGCCGGGAAGACCAGCAGGTCGGTGCCGAAGCGACCGTAGGACGGTGCGTGGCCGAGCGCCCACCAGGCCTGCAGGAGGCCGTAGCAGGTGGCCGCGGCGAGTGCGGCCGGCGCCGCGCGGACCGTCCGGTCGGGAGCGTCCGCCGCATCGGGACCGCCCGCGCGGGGCGGGGCCGGAGCGGTCGGTGGCGCCTGTTC
Source organism: Kitasatospora arboriphila (assembly GCF_039528095.1). NCBI lineage: Bacteria > Bacillati > Actinomycetota > Actinomycetes > Kitasatosporales > Streptomycetaceae > Kitasatospora > Kitasatospora arboriphila. Next base: position 7,258 of record NZ_BAAALD010000134.1, on the reverse strand, counting down.
TGCCATGCCGTCCACGCTAGGTCGGGCCGCCGGGACGGGGCGTCGGCCGGCGGGAGGAGCGGTCTCCTCCGTGGGAGGGAGGTCCGCGTTCGACTCACGCACGATGACGTCAACTCGCGTGTCTGCCCGGGGGCGGTGCTCCGGGAGATGCGAGCACTCCCGTCCAACGGCCCGATGTGCCTTCGGTCTTCCACATGTCGTACCCGTGGTGAAGGATCGGCGTCATGACGGAGCAACGGACGAACGGGGCGTCGCCGGTCGACGCGGCCAGCACGTACCTGGCGCAGCTCGGTGAGCGGCTGAGGGCCGACGGCACCCAGGTCACCGCGGCCGGCTGGTGCGACCACAGCGTGGTGGTGGGCAGCCGGGGGGACCGCAAGCTGCAATGGTTCGGCACCAAGACCGAGCTGTTCGTCCTCGCCGCGGTCGTCCCCGAGATCGACAGCACCGCGCTGGTCGAGTTCACGGGATGGGCGATGGACCGGGCCAAGCACATCCGCAGCGGTCTGCCCGGCGCCCGGAACGCGGCGACGGTGCTGCCGGCCCTGATCAGCAGCAAGGTCCAGCCGTCCGCGGCGCAGTGGGCCGCAGCGGACGCCCGGCTCCTGGGGACCACCCTGATCGGCCGGCCGATCGCGGTGGAGGTGACGGCATCCGGGGCCGCCCGGGTCGCCATGTACCGGGGCGGCACGGCGTGGGGCGGGCTGTTCACGCGGCACGTCCTGGAGAAGGCCGCGCTCTACTTCCCGTGAGCGTGCCTCCCGTGAGCGTGCTTCCCGGGAGTGAATCGGTGCGGGGATCGCCGGCGCCGTCGGTGAGGCCGCCTCGGGAGCCCCGGATGGCAAAGCCTTGGCAAAGCAGCGGGTCGATCGGCCCGCATCGCCGTCTCTTCACCCAGTAGCACAGCGAGTGCCGGGACGGTCCGGCGGCGACCCTGGTCGGCGTCACCGGGCCTCCCGGCCCCGCGGCTGCCGCGCCGGCCGGGCACCCCCAGCCCCGGCCGGCGCCTTACGTTTCCTCGGCCGTGCCCTTCCCACCGGCCCGCCGCTGCGCCCGGCCGGGGCCGTGGAGCTCAGTGGCCGTGCCCCGCATGCCCGCCCGCAACGCCGTGTCCCGCGTCCCGACGCACGGTCAGACGGTGGTGAAGAGGAAGTCGTCCTTGGCGTAGTAGTTCGGCTGGTGGACCAGTGGTGAGCCGACCTCGGCCGGGCCCGGCCAGATGTCACCGGGCCCTAGCAGGTGGTCGGGGTAGTCGCTCTTCGTGACGCACGGGGCGAAGTGGAGGCGGAAGGCGGTGTTGGTCTGGTTCGGGACGGACTTCCACAGCTGCTCCTCGCGGTCGGTGAGGCATGCCCGCAGGACGACGGTGACCACGTTGCCGCCCTGGGTGGTGCCGTCCAGGCAGCGGCCGTCTGCCGCGTTGCGCACCTGGAGCAGTCCGCCGCTGTTCAGCGGGAACTGCCAGCGCTGCGACGCGCTGCCGTCGCAGGTGGCGAGGTGGACGCCGGCTGCGTCACCGCCGTCCGGGCTGACGCACAGGCCGGAGCGCACGTTCACGAGGCGGAAGGCGGGGATCCGGGGGGTGGGTGACGGCGGCGGCGCGTCCTGTGCCGTGGGTGAACCTGGGGCGGGGGAGGGGGAGTTGCCGTCCGTGGTCGGGGTGGCGGGTGTCGACGGTGTGAGTGCGGTGGGGGAGGGATCCGGTGGTGGCGTGGCCCGCAGCGTGGTGGGCGAGGGGGAAGGCCGAGCCGGGGTGGCCGCGGTGGGCTCGGTCCGGTGGGGGCTGATGTTCGCGGCGGCCATGGTCAGGATGCCGTGGCCGAGGGCGAGGAGGGCGAGCCTGATGGTCCTGTCGGAGGGGCGCCGCAGGGGGTTGGCGGCCGGGGCCGGGCGGTGCTGCACGGAGGGGGGCGTGAGCGGGACGGGCGGCGTGCGCGGGACGGGCAGGGGGAGCGGGGCAGCCGGAGTGGGTGGGACGGGTGGAGTGGGCGGGACGGGTGGCGGAGGCGGGACGGGCGGCCCCGGCGGTGGGGTGGCCGGGACGGTGCCGGTGGGAGGGAGCGGCAGGACCGCGGTGTCGCCGGGTTCCGGCTCGCGGTCGCCCGTCCAGAGCAGCAGTCCTTCGAGGAGTGCGGGGCGCTGCCAGGTGTGGATGGCGGTGAGGTCCGCGCGGGCGCGCGTGCAGGCGGTGCACTTGGCCAGGTGGCGGTCGAGGGTGTCGTCGCCGATGCCGCGGCGGACGGTGTCGCCGAGCCTGGCGGCCAGCTGGCGGCAGTCCCGGCGGGGCGCGTGCGCCACGTAGTACCGGAGGTAGGCGCTGTAGAACCGCTGCACGGGATCCGGCTGCGGGAGTTCGGCGCCGGGGGCGTCGACGGCCGGCGGCGGGGGAGCCGGTTCGGCCGCGTCCGTGAGGCCGCGCCACAGCTCGCCCTGAAGGGCGTCGGGCAGCTTCCGGAAGGCCTGGAGGAGTCCCGAGTTCGCCTCGGCCGCGGTGACGGCGTCCCGCGCGGACCCGCCGGCGGCGCCCTGCGCGGACGCGGTGCGGGGCTCCGCGCGGGGAAGGGTGCGGAGCCAGGCCGCGAAGGCGGGTGAGAGCAGCGCGCTGCGTCCGGTGTCCGCCCAGGAGGCGGCGGTGCGCCGGGCGGCGGCCAGCAGCCGTGGCCGCCGGGCGCGGGCCGGACCCCCGTCACCGGGTGCGGGTGCGAGGGTGGCCGCGAAGACCTCCTCGACGAGTTCCTGTGCTGCCCGTTCGTCTCGGCACAGCCGACGGGCGTAGGCGACGAGGGCGTCGTCGTCGCGGGAGGCCGGCGGGTGTGCGGGCGGCCGGTGCGCGGGTTCGACGTCCGGGTGCGGGTCGGCGGAGGGGTCTGACAACGGCGTTCCTTGCGCTCGTTCCGGTTCCTGCAGGGAAAGACCGTCCCGCCCGCCGAACGTCCCACATCTTTGCCAAGTCTTTGCACGGGGGTCGGTGGGTGCGCCGGGGCGCCACGGGATGAGCGCGAACGACCCGGGAGGGCCCGAGCGGACACCCGCCGACACCCACGGGCTCCACCGCGCGGCCGGCTCCGCGGACGGGCGCCGGGCCGCCCCGCGCCGCCCGCGGGCCGGATCCGACCTGCTCAGGGCATGACACACTGGCCCGCAATCCGGCCGGGGGCGGACGATCGGCGGGCCCGAAACCGTCGACCCGTCCGCTGACCGGCCATCATCGACCGAACAGGAGCAAGGGGTTTGACCGCATCCGCGACGGCCCGTCAGACGGCACTCGACCACCTCAACGACGCGGAACTGGCCGCACTGCTGCGCGACGGGGACCCGCTCACCGGACCGGCCGTCCAGGACGTGATGAGCGAGGTCTTCGCCCGCCACCACACCGCCGTCCTCGCCTACGCCCGCACCTGCTGCCGCGACACGGCGACCGCGCACGACCTGGCCGCCGAAGCCTTCGCCCGGACCTACCGCGCCGTCACCACGGGAAGCGGACCCCAGCACGCCTGGCGCCCCTACCTCCTGACCTGCGTGCGTCACGTCGCCATGGAGTGGGCCCGGGACCGCGCCCGCACCCTCCTCTCCGACGACTTCGACGCCTGGGCCGAGTCCCTGCCCTGCGGTCAGGACACCGACGACACGGTCCTCGCCGCCGAAGAAGGCTCACTCGTCCTGCAGGCCTACCGGTCGCTCCCCGAACGCTGGCAGGCCGTGCTCTGGCACGCCGTGGTCGAACACGAACCCGCCGCCGCCACCGCCAAGCGCCTGGGCATCACCGCCAGCGGCATCGGCTCCCTCGTCGCCCGCGCGTGCGAGGGCCTGCGCGAGGCCTACCTGCGCGCCCACCTCAACGACACCGCCAGCGACGAGTGCCGCCACTACGGCACCATGATCGCCGCCTCCATCCGCCGGCCCGACAAGCGCACCACCCGCCACCTCGACCGCCACCTGAGGACCTGCACCGGCTGCGCCCGCGCCGAACGCGACCTGCGCGACATCAACGGCCGCCTCGGCGCGATGCTGCCCGTCGGCGTCCTCCTGTGGAACCCCGCCGGCCTCTGGCCGTCCGTCACGGGCCACGGCCTCCACCTGGTCGCCGCCAAGGTGGCGGCGGTGTCCCGGTCCGCCGCCGGCAAGTGGACGCTGACCACCACCGCGGTCGCCGCCGCAGCAGCGGCCGTCGTCGTCCTGACACCCGGCTCCGGCGGCACACCCGTCCGCACCCCTCCGCCCGCGACCGGCGCAGCGCCCGCCGTCCCGGCGCCGACCCTCACGGTGGCGCCGGTCGCGGCCGTCGGGGTCGCCGAGTCCTTCCGGCCCGAACCGGCCGCGGTCATCGGCACCCCCACCCGGACGGCCCGGCCGTCGGCGTTCGCGCCGCCCCCGGGCTCCCGCGCCTTCGTCAACCGGATGACCGGCCTGTGCGCCCAGGCCGACCCCACCGGTGCCCTCACCCAGCGCCCCTGCAACCGGACCGCCGGCCAGGCGTGGATCCTGATCCCCGCCGGATCGGGGGCGCAGATCAAGAACGCCGGCACCGGTCGCTGCCTGGCAACCGGCGGCAGCACGACCGACGGGGCCCCGCTCGTCCAGCAGGAGTGCGGCGCCGACGGGCGCAAGGAGACGGTCTGGACGTTCTGCGGCGGCCTGGTCGTCAACGCCGCCAGCCGCCTCGTCCTCGGCCTCGAACACTGGCCCGAGGCGGACGGCCCGGGGCCGGGAGACCGGCTGACGCAGAGCCGGAACCACGAGGACAGCCCGGCGTTCCGCTGGCAGCAGCGGGCATTCGGCGCGTAGGCGCCGCGCAACCCGGGTCGCGTGCCCGGTACCGGCACGCGACCCGGAAAGCCCGCGGTCCCGCGGTCCCGCCGCGGGCGGTGGTCCGCCGCTCAGCCGGGGCCTGCCGTGCGGTCGAGCCCCTCCTCGGCGTGCTCGACCATCCACCGGTTCCCGATGCGGGTGCCGATCTCCAGGACGCGCCCGTAGTGCTCCCGCGCCTCCTCGCGTTCGGCCGCGCGCTCCTCGCACCTGGCCAGGTTGAACAGGCTCCAGCCCGCCAGCTCGTCCTCGCCGGACCCCGCGGCGACCCGCACGGCCGCCGCGTAGTGCTCCTTCTCCCGGAGGGAATCCCCCGCGTCCGCCGCCAGCTCGGCCAGCTGATGGTGGGTCCAGCCCGCGGGCGCCGTGCAGCGATGGGCCTCCGCCACCGCCAGCGCCTGCCCGAAGTACTCCTCGGCCGCGGCCCGCTCGCCCTTCCTGCGCCGGTGGGTGCCGAAGTTGTGCAGGCTCCAGGCCCGCAGGAGCGCGTCGTCGGTCTCGTCGGCGATGCGTGCGGCGCGGGTGAAGAACCGCACGGCCATGTCCGGGTCGTCGGCACGCGAGCGGCAGGAGCCGAGACCGTCCCAGGCCCAGCCCTCCTGCCCCCGGGAACGCAGCCGGATCGCCAGGTCGAGCGCCGACCAGTAGGCGTCCTCGGCACGCCGCAGGTCGCCGTGGTCACGCTCGCGGGTCGCCCGGCGGAGCAGCTCGTCGATGTCGGTCACCCCCGCGGCGGTCGCCTCCAGGTCCTGGACGACCTCCCTCAGGGAGGCGGCCGCGACGGCCGCCGCGGGGCGCTCGTCCGGGTCCGGTCGCAGGAGCTGGCCGATCAGCGGTGCCAGGGCGCCGGCCCTGCGCACCGGCTCCGGAACGCCGCGGCCGACCGCCCAGATCACCTGCGGGAGCGAATCGCCCGGGAACGGGGACCGCCCCTCCACGGCGCAGTACAGCGTCACGCCGAACGACCACATGTCCGAGGCCGGGGACGAGGACCCGGCGTGGAGCTGCTCCGGGGCCATGAACTGCGGTGTCCCGGGTGCCGTGCCGGTGGCCGTGAGCGTGATCCCGTCCGGCACCGCGGCGATCCCGAAGTCCGCGATCACCGCCCGGCCGTCCGCCAGCAGGATGTTGGCCGGCTTGACGTCCCGGTGGACCACCCCGTCCGCGTGCGCGGCGGCCAGCGCGGAGGCGACCTGCTCGCCGATCCGTGCCGCCTCCACGACGGAGAGCGGTCCCGACCCCAGGGCCTCCCGGAGGGAACGGCCCTCCACGTACTCCATCACGATCCACGGAAGGCCCTCGTGGTCGGAGAACTGGTCGAACACGGTGACGATGCCGGGATGACGGAGCTTCCCGGCCGCCTGCGCCTCGCGCTCCGCCCGCGCCAGCAGCATCCCGGCCGACTCCACCGGCGATCCCTGGGGAACCACGAGCCGCTTGAGCACCACGCGGCGGCGCAGCCGCGCGTCGAACGCCAGCCAGGCCTCCCCCTGGCCGCCTTCCCCCAGCTTCCGTTCCAGCCGATAGCGGCTCGCGACTTCCTCGACCGTGTCCGGGTGCGTCATGGAGCCACGTAAGCACGCCGCGAGCCACCGGCGCAGCCGTCTCCCGATCCTCGGGACCGGCGCACCGGCGGTCATGACGACACGGGACCGGCCCGTCGGCCGGGGCAGACTGGACGACATGCCCCTGTCGCTGCATCACATCGTCGTCGACGCCCACGACCTGCCCGCCCTCGCCCGGTTCTGGGCCGAGGTGCTGGGTTGGCGGATCCTGTCCGAGCGGGAGCGGGAGGTCGTGATCGGGCTGGACGAGACCGCGCCCGTGGGAATGTGCTTCATGCCGGTGACCGACCGGAAGGTCGTCAAGAACCGTCTGCACCTCGACCTGACGACCCGCGCGGCGGACCGGGAGGCCGAGATCGAGCGCATCCTCGCACTCGGCGCCCGCACGGTGGACGTCGGCCAGAGCGGCGACGAGTCATGGACCGTGCTCGCCGATCCGGAGGGGAACGAGTTCTGCGTCGTCCGCCCGAAGGAGACCCTCATCGCATAGAGCGGGCCCGGGCGGCGGTTCAGTGCAGCCGGCCGCCCACGTGGTCGAGGAGGTCCTGGCGGAGCAGTCGCAGGAGGGCGCGGGGATCGCCGGGCGGCCATCCGGCCAGCCGCTCGGTGAGCGGGTGGAAGGCCCCGGATCCGTCGCGTGCCGCGGTCACGCCGTCGGGGTGGAGCAGCACGGTGTCTCCCTCCCGGAAGGCGAAGGTCTCGACCTCGACCCCCGATCCGGCCGGCTCGGTGAGGCTCCGCGGGGGCGGGTGCCCGTAGTCCGTCCCGATCCCCGCCTCCGTGCGCCGTGTCGGTTCAGGGCTTGTCCGACGATTCCCGCCGCGCGCGCGACGCCGGATCTCCCGACCGGACGCACCACCGCATCGCCCGAGTACGTCCAGTACGAG
>NZ_BAAALD010000133.1:8124-16123 GCF_039528095.1 Kitasatospora arboriphila | reverse complement strand
GTCTCACGCAGTTCTCCCCAGCCTTCGGCCGGGAGGTGCCCCCACGCGCCCCTGTCTTCGCTTCGCGCGCAGCCGCTCGTCAGTGCTTGCGGATGGTGGCGGCTTCGGCGAGGGCGAGGAGGGCGGGGCGGGCGGGGCCGTCGGCGAGGGGGGCGGCGTCCAGGGCGGCGAGGGACTGTTCGAGGAGTTCCTCGATGCGACGTTCGACGCGGTCGGCCGCGCCGCTGCGCTCCACCAGCCCGCGCAGGACGGGGATCTCCTCGGCCGCCAGGTCGGCCGCGCCGAGCCGTTCGTCGAGGTGCCGGGCGTCCGCGGGGGAGAGCCCCCGCATGGCGTGGGCGACGAGGAGGGTCCGCTTGCCCTCGCGGAGGTCGTCCCCGGCGGGCTTGCCGGTGACGGCGGGGTCGCCGAAGACACCGAGAAGGTCGTCGCGGAGCTGGAAGGCCTCGCCGAGCGGCAGCCCGAACGCGCCGTAGGCCTCGACGAGTCCGGGTCCGGCGCCGGCGAGCAGGGCGCCGACCTGGAGGGGCCGTTCGATGGTGTACTTCGCGGACTTGTAGTGCAGGACGGTCTGCGCCCGGTCGAGCGCCCCGGCGTCGGCGGAGTCCCCGGCGACCGGTTCGAGGACGTCGAGGTACTGGCCGACCATGACCTCGGTGCGCATGAGGTCGAAGACGGGCTTGGCGGCCCGTACCGCGTCGTCCGGCAGCCCGGAGCTCTGGAACAGCTCGTCGCACCAGATCAGCAGCAGGTCGCCGAGCAGGACGGCGGCGCTGGCGCCGTACTGCTCGCGGTCGCCGCGCCAGCCGTTCTCGCGGTGCAGGCCCTCGAAGCGGCGGTGGACGGAGGGCAGGCCGCGGCGGGTGTCGCTGCGGTCCATGAGGTCGTCGTGGACGAGGGCACTGGCCTGCAGCAGTTCGAGGGCGGCGGCGGCGTCGGCGATGCCGGGGTGGTCGGCGGAGCCGCCGGCGCCGCGCCAGCCCCAGTAGCAGAAGGCGGGCCGCAGTCGCTTGCCGCCGTCGAGCAGGAAGTCGCGCAGTGCCTCGGAGACCGGGCCGAGCTGGGGGGAGATGCCGGCGAGCAGGGTGCTCCGGCCGTCCATGAAGGCGGCGAGCGCGGCGTTCACACGGTCGCGCACGGCCTCCCGGTCGATCGGGTTGGCCGGCAGGCTGGTGGAGGAGGGCACGGTGGGACTCCGGATCATTGGGCTGACAATCAGCCTATCCGGCGGTCGTCCGGGGCCCGAATCGGGCGTCCGCGCCAACCGGCGCGGACGCGCGGGTGGCCCCGGTCACGCGGTGTCCCACGTGCACGTCTCATTCAGTGGACTACGTTTGGTCACCCTCCGCGCCTGACCGCTAGCCTGCCAGCATGGCACTCGGCATCCCCTCCACCCGGACCGACCACGCGCCGACCGTCCGGGACCTGCTGGCGGCCGGTGACCGCTCGTTCTCGTTCGAGTTCATGCCGCCGCGCAACGAGGTCGGCGAGCGCCGCCTCTGGGACGCGATCCGCCGGGTCGAGGCGCTCGACCCCAACTTCGTCTGCATGACCTACGGTGCCGGGGGCTCCTCACGCAGCCGGACGGTCAACATGGTCGGCCGGATCGCGACCGAGACCACCCTGACCCCGGTCGCCCACCTGACCGCCGTCGACCACTCGGTGGCCGAGCTGCGCAACATCATCGGCCAGTACGCCGACGAGGGCGTGCGCAACGTGCTCGCGGTGCGCGGCGACCCGCCCGGCGACCCGATGGGCGCGTGGGTCCGGCACCCGGAGGGCGTCACCTACGCCTACGAGCTGGTCGAGCTGATCAAGGGGATCGGCGACTTCTGCGTGGGCGTGGCCGCCTTCCCGCAGATGCACCCGCGGTCGGAGAACTGGGACGAGGACATCCGCCACTTCGTCGCCAAGTGCCGGGCCGGCGCCGACTACGCGATCACCCAGATGTTCTTCGAGGTGGAGGACTACCTGCGGCTGCGCGACCGGGTCGCGGCGGCGGGCTGCACCACGCCGATCATCCCGGAGATCATGCCGGTCACCAACATCCGGCAGCTGGAGCGCTTCCCGCAGCTGTCCGGCTCCGACTTCCCGGAGGAGCTGAAGGACCGCTTCCTGGCCGTCGCCGACGACCCGGACGCGGTGCGGGCGGTGGGCATCGAGCACGCCACCGCGATGTCCGAGCGGCTGCTCGCCGAGGGCGCGCCGGGCCTGCACTTCATCACCCTCAACCACTCCACCTCGACGCTGGAGATCTACCAGAACCTCGGCCTGCACCGGCGCTGAGGCCGGTCCTGCCGAGGATGCAGTGGTGTCCGCCCGCAGCCTGTACAGTCGCCCGCACATGCGGGGCGCGTGAGTGGAGGTAGCGGGATGGGCATCGGGTACCTGCTGCTGTACGCCGCACTCGCGGTCGTCGCGCTCTGGCTGATCGCCGAGCTGCTGCTGCAGAACCGTGCCCCGCTGGTGTGGCGCGGCGTCGCCCTGTCCGGCTTCCTCCTGGTGGTCGGCGGCATGCGGCTGCAGTCGGTGCTGGTCATCGGCATCGGCGCGGCCGCCTTCGCGGTCGGCCAGTTCTTCGTGACCACCTCGGTGAAGCGCGGTTTCGTCGCCGGCTGGTCGCTGCGCCGTGAGGACGGAGCCCTGCCCGGCCCGCTGGCCCGTGTCCCGCTGCTGAGCGCCGCCACCGGCGGTGCGACCGGCGCCGAGGAGACGGCCCTGCCCGAGCCGCCGGTCGTCGGCGAGGTCGGCCCGGTCGAGCCCGACGTGGCCCTCGCCGCGTACACCGAGGTCGAGGAGGTCGCCGCCGACGGCGTCTACGCCGAGCCGCAGGCGTACCAGCAGCAGGAGCAGCAGGTCTGGACCCAGCAGGGCTTCCCGCAGCAGGCCACCCACCAGGACGCGTACGCCCAGCAGCAGGCCGGCTACGGCTACGGCTGGGACCAGCAGTGGGCGGCGCAGCAGCAGGTCGCCCACGCCCAGTACCAGCAGCAGGACGCGTACGGCCAGCAGGTCGCCTACGCGCAGCAGGCCGCCTACGCCCAGTACCAGCAGGACCCGTACGCCGCGCAGCAGTTCGCCGCCCAGCAGGCGCAGCAGCTCCAGGCCCAGCAGCAGGGCCAGTACTACCAGCAGGGCCAGTACTACCAGCAGGGCTGGGAGTACCAGCAGCAGCCGGCCGTCCCGCAGCAGCAGGGCCAGTACCAGCAGCAGACCTGGGACTACCAGCAGCAGGGCTGAGCCCGGCGGCCGGCCGTCAGGCCGGGCCGATCAGCCCGGCGGTGATCGAGGCGGACATGCCGACCCTGGCGAGCCCGCCGCCGGGGTGGGCGCCGCCGCCGATCCGGTACAGGCCCGGGACACCCGTCCCGTTCGGCGGGTTGAGGGTGCCGCCCGCCAGCGAGGGGACGGGCACCCACGCCGTGGACCGCACCTCGCGCCACAGCACCCGCTCGCGCAGGTCCAGCCCGGACTTCGCCAGGTGGTCGAGCAGGTGGCCCGCGTAGGCGTCCAGGTCGTCGCCCTCGCGCACCCCGCAGGTGACGGTGAGGGTGACCGCCTCGTGGTCGGCGTCCGGTACCAGGGAGGGGTCGTCCGGCCGCAGCACCTGCACGGTCGGCCCCTCGGGGACGCTCTCCTCGTGCAGCAGCGCGTCCCTCTCCCAGTCCGCGCCCCCGGCGTGCACCACCGTCCGGTGCACGGTGCCTTCCGGCCGGGCCCCGCGCAGGGCGAGCAGCACCCGCACCCGGCCGAGCCCGCCGCCCGGCTTCTCCCAGCCGAGGCCCGGGTCGGGCGAGGAGGAGAGCACCAGGTCGGCGTCGATCCGCTCGCCGTCGGCCGTGAGCACCCCGCAGGCCCGGCCGCCCGCGGTCAGCACCTCGGCGACCCGGGTGCCGAAGCGGAACTCGGCCCCGCGCTGCTCGCAGCGGCGGAACACCGCGTCGGCCAGCGCCCGGATGCCGCCGCGGACGTACCAGACGCCGAAGGACTGCTCCATGTACGCCAGCACGGTCGCCCCGGCCGGAGCGTCGGGCCCGAGGCCGAACCGGGTCGCGTACTCGGTGAGCAGCGCCGTCAGCCCGGGGTGGTCGCCGAGTTCGCGGCGGGCCACGTCGCCGAGGGTGTACGAGCCGCGCGGCAGCCACTTGGCGGGGCCGCGGCGCGGCGGCCGCGGGTACGGGTCGGCGAGCCGGCCCTCGGGCAGCGGCTCCTCCATCAGCGGGCGGCGGGTGGCCTCCCAGACCGCCCGCCCGCGGTTCGTCACCTCGCCCCAGCGGTCGCCCGAGCCGGCGCCGAAGGCCGTGTCCAGGGCCTTGGCGACGCCGCCGCGGGAGGCGTTCGGCAGCACCAGGTCGGTACCGTCCGGGAAGAGGTGCCGGCTCTCCGGCTCCACCGGGACGAGGTCGACCAGCTGCTCCAGCGGCTCCCGGCCGCTCTTCAGCGCCAGGTCCCGGTAGACGGCCGGCAGGTTGAGCACGCCCGGCCCGGTGTCGAAGGCGAAGCCGTCCCGTTCGTACCGGCCGACCATGCCGCCGTACGTCGGGGCGGCCTCGCACACCGTCACCCGGTGGCCGAGGGTGCCGAGCCGGGCCGCTGCCGCGAGTCCGGCCATGCCTGCGCCGATGATGACGATCCGTGCCATGGGCGCTGAGTCTACGGGCGAACCCGCGCAGGTCACCCGGGGGCTGCCGCCCTCACGTGCTCGTCAGTACTGCGGCTGGACGGTCGCGGTGCGCGCGGCCCTGCGCTCGCGGCGGCGCTGGAGGAAGCGGCGGATGCGGGAGACGGCGAACCAGACCAGCAGCACCCCGACCACCAGCAGCACCGCGGCCGCCGAGGCCGCCACCCACGGGTGGAAGACCGCCAGGGTGACCAGGCCGGCCACCGAGAGGTCCTCCAGCAGGCTGACCACGATGTTCGAGGCCGGCTCGGGCGAGGTGTTGACCGCCATCCGCAGCGAGGCCTTGATGCCGTGGCTGACCAGAGCCGTCGTACCGCCGAGCGCGCCCGCGGCGACCTCGCTCAGCGAGCCGGGGTCGTTGCTCGCCATCAGCACGCCGACGACGGTGCCCGCGGCCGGGCGGATCACGGTGTGCACCACGTCCCACACCGAGTCCACGTACGGGATCTTGTCGGCCACCGCCTCGCAGAGGAACAGCACCGCGGCGGCGATCAGCACGTCCGTCCGCTCCAGCGCCGGCGGCACCGACTCGGCGCCGCCGAACCGGCCGAACAGGCCGAGCAGCAGGACCACGGCGTAGGCGTTGACACCGCTCGCCCATCCGCTGGTGAAGATCAACGGGATGATGCTCAACTCTGCTCCCCTCCGGCAGGGCCGCCCGACACCCGGGCGGTCGGGACGTACCGTACCGGTGCTCCAAGGACGCGCCGCACGGCCCGCCGGTTCCCGGGCGCCAGGCCCGCCCGGGGACTGAGTACGGATACTCAGGGCCACGAATGAGTACGCCGACGGATACCCCATGACCTGCGGGGACGCCATAGTGGTGGGCGCCGGGCGGGGTGAGCGCGAAGCACCGTCCGGGAAGCGACAGGGCCGTCCGCCGACCGTGGGGGACCGGCTGGCCGGCCCGGTCGCGTGCACGGGCCGTTCGGGGCCGCGCACCGCCGGCACGGGGCGGCGGAGCGCGGTCCGGGGGGACGGCCCGACCGGGGGAGACCGGAGGCCGGGGGAACGGCCTCCGGCAGACGTGCGGGGCGGCGGCGCCCGGCCGGACGGCGACGGGGGTGCCGGTCCGGCCGCGCCGCCGCCCCCGCCGCTCCTCCCGCCGCCGTGCTCCCCGCACCCCCGGCGGACCGTTCGCACCCGGGATTGTCAGTGGCGGTTGCCACGCTGGAGTGGCGCGGGCCGCCCGGCCCGGGCAACCCGCATCGGACCGGGGGAGACCATGACCATCAGCCGCCCCGAGCGCGTCACCCGCCACCCTGTCGCCGAGACCCTGCCCGCCGGACGCACCCGCCCCGCCGACGTCCACCCCGTGGTGCGCCGGACGGACGCCCCGCCCGCCGCCCTCGACCTGCTCCGCCAGGCCCACCGCACCCTCACCGCCGCCCGCGGCCTGCCGGACCCGCTGGAGCGCTACGCCACCGCCCACCTCGCCGCGCTGCGCACCACCGCCGCCGTGCTCGCGGTGCGCGGCCGGCCCGAGGGCAACCCGCGACGCCGCAAGGCCATCCGCAGCGCCTGGGAGCTGCTGCCCGGGGTCGCCCCCGAGCTCACCGAGTGGGCCGTCTACTTCGCCGCGGGCGCACGGCGCCGGGCCGCCGCCGAGGCCGGCATCCGTACCGCGGCGACCGCCCGCGACGCCGACGACCTGATCCGCAACACCGGGCTGTACCTGCGGATCGTCGAGCGCCTGCTCGGACTGAGTCCGGTCGTCCCCCAGCAGCCCCTGCCGCTGGCGTAGCGGGCCGCGGCCGTCGGGCGCCGTTCGGCCGGCACCGCAGGGCCTAAGGTGGTGGCGTTCGGTGATCGATCCCAGTACCGAGGAGCTCCGCCGTGTACCCGACGCGCCCCCGCAGTGCCCTGCGTACCGCCGTGGTCTGGGAGGTGCTGCGCACCGCCCTGGAGCAGCGCACCGCGGAGCTCGACCGGCCGGTGCTGGACGTCCTCGACACGGGCGGCGGCACCGGCAACTTCGCGGTGCCGGTGGCCCGGCTCGGCCACCGCGTCACGGTCGTCGACCCGAGCCCGGACGCGCTCTTCGCGCTGGAGCGGCGCGCCTCCGAGGCCGGGGTCACCGGTCTCGTCCGCGCCGTCCAGGGCGACACCCAGACGCTGCCCGAGGTGGTCGAGGCCGGCTCGGTGGACGCCGTGCTGTGCCACGGCGTGCTGGAGGTCGTCGACGACCCGGCGGAGGCGCTCGGCAGCCTCGCCGGCACGCTGCGCAAGGGCGGCCTGGTGAGCCTGCTCGCCGCCAACCGCAACGGCGCGGTGCTCGCCCGCGCCCTGGCCGGCCACTTCGCCGACGCCCGCGCGGTGCTGGACGCCGAGGACGGCCGCTGGGGTGCCGGCGACCCGATGCCGCGCCGCTTCACCGGCGAGGAGCTGTCCGGCCTGACCGCCGCGGCCGGCCTCCAGGTGCGCTCCGTGCACGGCGTACGGGTCTTCGCCGACCTCGTCCCCGGGGTGCTCGTCGACACCGAGCCGGGCGCGATGGAGGCCCTGCTCAAGCTGGAGCTGGCCGCCGCCGAGGAGCCCGCCTTCCACGCCGTCGCCACCCAGCTCCACCTGCTGGCCGCCCTCGTCTGAGCCCGCCGCCGGGCGCCGCCGCGCCCCTTGGGCTGCGGAGATTCCGATGATCCGGGCACTTGTGCGCGGGCAGGGGCGTTGGCACCGGTGCAGGGCGGCTCCGAAGTGGTTGATGGCACGTGTCCACGACCACCCCGAACAGGCCCTGTGGACCGTATGATCTGGGTAAAGCCGGAAAGCATGACACCCGAACGCCTGGGGCATATGGACCTCACAGGATCAGGCCCAGGGGTGGCGGACCGGTCGCCCCGCGACCGACGAGTAGGAGGACTCCGTGCCGCTCTCGGAGCACGAGCAGCGACTGCTCGAGCAGATGGAGCGAGCGCTGTACGCCGAAGATCCCAAATTCGCGTCAGCGCTTGAGGGAACCGGCCTGCGCACCTACACCCGTCGGAGGGTCTACCTGGCCGCCGCAGGGTTCGTGGCTGGCGTCGGTCTCCTGATGGGAGGCATGGTCGCCCAGCTGATCTGGGTGAGCGTGATCGGTTTCCTGGTGATGCTTGGCTGCGCGGTCCTCGCCGTGACCGGATGGCGACGCGGTGCCCTCGGGCACGGATCGGGCCCCAAGGCATCCCCCGCTCCCCGCCGCAAGGCGAACGTGATGGACCGGATGGAACAGCGCTGGCAACGCCGCCGCGACGAACACGACGGCCTCTAGGACCACTGGAAGCACGAGCGACCGACCGCCGGGGGCGGGCAGTTCACCGAACTGCCCGGCCCCCGGGCGGC
>NZ_BAAALD010000133.1:270-8115 GCF_039528095.1 Kitasatospora arboriphila | reverse complement strand
ACCCCCCCCCCCACCCCCCCCCCCCCCCCCCCCCGTCGTCCGACGGACCGGGAGCGGGACCGGTCAGGACCGGCCGTCCTCCTCAGGCGGACGCCGCAGCACCCGGCGGACGGCCGTGCGCACCGCACCCGCCACCGTGTCGAAGCGGCCGCGCACCGCCTGCTGCACCGCGCCGACCCGCTCGGTGGCCCGCCACCACAGGCGCACCGCCGACGGCGGCAGCAGCACCGCCCGCAGCCGGCCGTACCGGCCGACCGACGCCCGCAGCGCCTCCCGGGTCGCGAGCACGTCCGCGCCGAGCGGTGGCACCGGTCCGGTCTCCCGGGCGTACAGCACCTGCTCGGTGGCGAGCGCCACCCGGCCCGCGGCCGCCTGCGCCTCGACGTCCAGCGAACCGAGCCGCGCGATCCGCGCCACGGTGCGGCGCGGCGTACTGGCGTCGTCCGGCGGGATGCCGAGGTCCCAGGCCGAGTCGATCAGCTCCTGCCAGGCGGCCAGCACCTGCGCGTCGGTGAGCTCCGTGCGGTCTGCGCCCGCCAGGTGCCGTCCGGCGCCGAGCCGGCGCCGCCGCAGCCTCGCCCGCCACAGCGCCGGCACCGCCAGCAGCACCAGGGCCAGCGCCACCAGCGAGAACGTCGCCAGCGCCCGCCAGGACAGCCACCACGGCTCGCCGTGCACGGCCTGGTCCGCGGCGGTCTGCTGGTCCGCGCAGTCCTCCGCGCGGTGGCCGCCGCCGCAGCTGTTGGTCGCACCCGGCGAGGCCGACGCGGCGTCGCTCGGCTCGTCGGTCGGCTGCGCCGTGGTCGCCCCGGCGGACGGGGCGGTTTCCGGCCGGGTGTAGCTCGGCACGATCGCGCCCTGCCCGGCCGACGGCGTCGGCTCGAAGCGCACCCACCCGGTGCCCGCGAAGTACAGCTCCGGCCAGGCGTGGTAGTTGGTCGACCGCACCACGTACACCGAGCCGTCGCTGGAACTGCCCGGCGTGAAGCCGATCGCCACCCGGGCCGGGATGCCCAGGGTGCGGGCCATCGCGGCCATGGTCGACGCGAAGTGCACGCAGAAGCCCCGCCGGTCCTGGAGGAACTTCAGGATCGCGGTGCTGCCGGTGCCGGCCTCGATGTCGGTGTCGTAGTGGAACTGCGGCGAGGTGAACCAGTCCTGCAGCGCCACCGCGCGGTCGAAGGCGTTGTCCTTGCCCGCCGTCACCTCCTGCGCCGTCCTCGCCACCTGCGCCGGCAGCGAGTCCGGCAGCTGCAGGTAGCGCCCGGGCAGGTCGGCGGGGACGGGGCCGGCCGAGCGCAGCTGCTCGGCGGTCGGCCGCACGTCCAGGCTGGTCACGTCGTACGTGAGGCCGTCCGTCTTCTGGCCGTCCGCGCCGACCACGGTGCGGGTCTCCGGCTCGTACCGCCAGTTGCCCTGCACCTTCACCGAGTTCGCCGGGTACGGCAGCGGCAGCCAGTCGGTCCGCAGGTTCTGCGAGATCGCCACGTGGGTGTCGGCCTGGGTGACCGCGACCGCCGAGGACAGGCCCGCGGGCTTCGGCAGCGGCTCGGGCCGCTGCTGCAGCTTCTGCGGGGAGAACCGCCAGTCGACGCCGTTGAACTCGTCCAGCGCGCCGATCCGCAGGTACATCTCGCCGACGGACTGCGCGGTGGTGCGGTACTGCAGCAACGGCACCGCGTCCGTCCGGTGCAGGCTCTCGGTCAGCGCCACCACCGGGTTCAGCGAGGTCACCCGGTACCCGGACCCGCTGCCGGAGCCCGAACCGCCGCTGCCGCCGATCGCCCCGACCAGCCCCAGGCCCGCCTGCGGCAGGAACGCCGGCACCGCCACCGCCAGCACCAGCGCGATCACACCGACCCGGTGCCCGCTGTGCACCGGCGGCGTGTTCGTCGCCTTGCCCCGGCCGCTGAACACCCGGCCCCAGCGCGACAGCCGGTCCTGGCCCTCGGCGCGCAGCAGCAGCAGGTAGCCGCCGGCCGCGGGCAGGAACCAGATCCACGAACCCGAGCCCACCCCGGACAGGCCGCAGCCCACCGAGTACAGCGCCAGCAGCGGCAGACCGGCCGCCGCCGCCCGCCGGTGGGTCACCGCCAGCGCGTCCACCAGCACCGCGATCAGGGCGACCGAGCCGACCAGCACCAGCCGCAGGCCCGCCGTGTCCGGCGCGGGCACCGCGTACTGGCCGAGGTCCGTGCCGGCCTGGGTGAGCAGCCCGCTCAGCGCGTCCAGCGCCCGGCCGCCGGGCAGCAGCCCCCAGGCCATCGACCGGCGCACCGACAGCAGCATCAGCGCGTACAGCACGATCAGCAGCTGCAGCGGGGTGACCGCCCAGCCGGCGACGGCGAGGCGGCGCAGCCCGGTGCCGGCCCCGGCCGCGACCAGGACCAGCAGGACGGCCTGCACGAACCAGCCGTGCGTGGTGATCAGCGGCAGCAGGCACAGTGCGGTGAGCGCCGTCGCCGTTGCCGCGCTGATCGTCAAACGGGCCCGGGTGGTCACGCGCCGACCTCGTCTCGGTAGGGGCTCGACTGCTCGGTGCGGTCGGCCGAACGCCACAGCTCGGGCAGCGAGGCGCCGGCCTTCACCGGCAGCACCGTCCAGCCGGCCCGCCGCAGCATCTTCTGCTGCTCCTCGAAGTCGCCGTCGGAGGCGTCCGGCAGCAGGTGCCGCAGCCCCGCCCAGGTCGCCGTGTCCAGCAGGAACAGCACCGCGCCGGCGGCCCGGCGGCGCAGCCCGCACAGCCGCTCCAGCTGCTCGGAGTCGAGGGAGCCGACGATCGCGACCAGCAGGCCCTCGCCGCCGCGCAGCACCTCCTCGGCGCGGGCCAGCCCGCCGCCGTCGGAGTGGTCGACGACCGCGAGCTCGTCCAGCAGCAGCCCGTTCGCCTCGGCGGGCGTCGTCGCGGCCGGGTTGCCCGCGGACGGCACCGCGCGACCGGTGTCGGTGACCAGCCGCGTCCGGTAGCCGCGGTCGACCAGGTGGACGCCGACGGACGCCGCGCAGCTCACCGCCCACTCGAAGGACGAGCCCGGCCCGGAGCCGCGGTGCGCGATCTCCCGGGTGTCCAGCAGCACCGCGGCGTGCGCCCGCAGCGGCTGCTCCTCGCGGCGGACCATCAGCTCGCCGTACCGCGCGGTGGACTTCCAGTGCACCCGGCGCAGGTCGTCGCCGTGCCGGTACTCGCGCGGGATCACGTCGTCGTCGCCGGCCAGCGCCAGTGCCCGGGCGTTGGTGTCGCCGTGCCCGGCCCGCTCGCCCGGCAGCCGCACCGGCGGCAGCGGCACGACCTGCGGCACCACCGTCAGCACGTCGGAGGCGTTGAACGAGCGGCCCAGCTCGCACATCCCGAACGGGTCGGACAGCCGCAGCTGCAGCGGGCCCAGCGGGTAGCGGCCGCGCAGGTCGGAGCGGACCCGGTAGGACACCTCGCGGTAGCCGTGCGACTCGACCCGGTCCAGCACGAACCGCGGCCGCGGCCCGAGCACGTACGGGACGCGGTCCTCCAGCATCAGCACGCCGGTGGGCATCCGGGACACGTTGTCCAGCCGCAGGTGCACCCGGGCCTCGTGGCCCGCCGGGGTGCGGTGCGGGGACAGCCGGCGGCCGCCCGCCACCCGGTAGCGGGTGCGCAGCAGCCAGAGCGCGGAGACCAGCGGCAGCGCCGCCAGCAGCACACCGACCCGCAGCAGCGCGTCCTGCCCGAAGACGTACGCGCACAGCGAGGCGGTGATCCCGGCGGCGAGGAAGGACCGCCCCCGGGTGGTCAGCCCGTGCAGCCCCGCCCGCAGTCCGTGCGGCGCCTGCCCGGCCTGCGGCGGAGGGTTCTCGCCCGCGGCCACGTCAGCCGCGCCCCTGCGGACGGGGGATCGGCAGCCGCGCGACCAGGTCCAGCACGACCTGCTCGGCGGTGCGCCGGTTCATCCGGCTCTCGGCGGTCGGCAGCAGGCGGTGCGCCAGCACCGGCACGGCCAGCCCCTGGACGTCGTCCGGCACCACGTAGTCGCGGCCCTCCAGCGCGGCGGCCGCGCGGGCCGCCCGCACCAGGTGCAGGGTGGCGCGCGGCGAGGCGCCGAGCCGCAGCTCCGGGTGGGAACGGGTGGCGGCGACCAGGTCGACCGCGTAGCGGCGCACCGCGTCGGCGACGTGCACCGAGCGGACCACCTCGATCAGCTTGAGGATGTCGGCGGCGTGCGCCACCGGCTGCAGGTCCTCCAGCGGATTGGCGCCGGCGTGCACGTCCAGCATCGCGAACTCGGCCTCGGGGCTGGGGTAGCCGATCGACACCCGGGCCATGAAGCGGTCCCGCTGCGCCTCGGGCAGCGGGTAGGTGCCCTCCATCTCGACCGGGTTCTGGGTCGCCACGACCATGAACGGCGAGGGCAGCTCGTAGCTGGTGCCGTCGATGGTGACCTGGCGCTCCTCCATCGACTCCAGCAGCGCCGACTGGGTCTTCGGCGAGGCCCGGTTGATCTCGTCGCCGACCACGATCTGCGCGAAGATCGCGCCCGGCCGGAACTCGAAGTCCCGCTGGTGCTGGTCGAAGACGTTGGTGCCGGTCACGTCGGAGGGCAGCAGGTCCGGGGTGAACTGGATACGGCGCACCGTGCAGTCCACGGACCGGGCGAGTGCCTTGGCGAGCATGGTCTTGCCGACGCCGGGCACGTCCTCCAGCAGCAGGTGGCCCTCGGCCAGCAGCACGGTCAGCGCGATCCGGACGGCCTCCGGCTTGCCCTCGATGACGCTCTCCACCGACGCGCGGATGCGCTCGGCCACCGCGCCCAGCTCCTGGAGCCCCGCGGGCCTGCGCGCCGCGAAACCGTCGGAACGGGTCGCGCCCGCCGTGCCCTGCGTGTTGTAGGTCGTCACCCGTTCGCTCCCATGTGGACCACTTGTGCCGGCTCAGGTTGCCGGCCGACCGATGGCGCACCGCCCGGGCGGGCGTGCGAGTCCGTCGAGGAGTGGCACGGGCGGTGGGCGTGCGGCGGGCCGCCCCGGTGGATCGGGGCCGGGCCTGCACGGGCATTCTTCCCTGTCGTGCGGCCGGAAGTCACTCGGGCGGGCGAGACGCGTGCAGTGTCCCGGTTCGTCCCGGCACCACCGACGCCCGGGGGCGGGAGCCCCGGGCGCGGGAAGGGGACCCGGACGACGCTGGCCGGGTCGGAGCGGGTCGTCCGCCCCGGGCGGGGCGGACGCGGAACGTCAGGCTCAGTCGACTTCGCGGAGCAGGCCGGTGTGGACGTCGAAGACGAAGCCGCGGACGTCGTCGGTGTGCGGCACGAACGGCGAGGTGCGGACCCGCTGCATGGACTGGCGGACGTCGCCGTCCAGGTCCACGAACGCCTCCACCGCCCACTGCGGGCGCTGGCCGACCTCGGCCTCCAGCTCCCGGCGGAAGTCCTCGGTGAGGCCGAGCAGGCCGCAGCCGGTGTGGTGGATCAGCACGACCGAGCGGGTGCCCAGGGCGCGCTGGCTGATGGTGAGCGAGCGGATGGTGTCGTCGGTGACGACACCGCCCGCGTTGCGGATGATGTGGGCGTCGCCGAGCTCCAGGCCGAGGGCGGCGAACAGGTCGAGACGGGCGTCCATGCACGCCACCACGGCGACCTTCTGCACGGGGCGGGCGTCCATGCCGCCGTCGCGGAAGTCGACCGCGTACTCGCGGTTCGACGCCACGAAGCGGTCGATGATGCCGGAGGCGGAGCTGGCAGCGGCGTTCGGCACGGGCCGGTCGGGGGTCACTGTCATGGTGACGAAGGTAATCCGAATCCCGGCGCCGTGGTGCGGGCGGCCGCGGGCTGTGATCGAGTCCATAGCCCCGCTGCGCCGCAGGCCGGGCGGGTTGCACCGTTCCGCCCGGTATGCCCGGCGCGGACCGCGTCGGTGCGCCCGGCCGGCCCGCCGCGCCCGCGGCACCCGTGACCTGCGCGGAGCCGTACCGCCGCCCGGGTGGCGCTCCGTCGGGGAGCGTTGACTCGGCGTGAGCGGGCGATAGTCTGGCGGCGCAGTGGAGCACTGCCCCGGCGCCCCGCCGACGCCCCCGGGCCGGCGAGGGGGCGCTCCCCGTACGCGGCCCGCGGCCTCCACCCGCTCCTGTGCCACCTGGCGCACCTTCCCCGGTGCCGGGCGGTCACTCCTTCCCCAGGCGAGCGGGCGGGGACCGCGGGCCGTGTGCACGCGGGCGGTCCCGGCCCGGCGGCCGGAGCCGCTCCGGCGGTGGGCGAGAATGGGGCCAGCCGTCCGGGCCCGGGCGGCCGCACCGAGGAAGGTCGCCACCGCGCAATGAGCAACGAGAGTCCGGCACCCAAGCACGTCCCCGTGATGCTGCAGCGCTGCATGGACGCCCTGGCCCCCGCGGCCGGTGCCCCCGGCGCCGTGGTGGTCGACGCCACCCTCGGCCTCGGCGGCCACAGCGAGGCGATCCTCACCCAGTTCCCCGGGGCCCGGCTCGTCGCGGTCGACCGCGACCCGGCCGCGCTGCGGCTCTCCGCCGAGCGCCTGGCCCCGTTCGGCGACCGGGCCACCCTGGTGCACGCCGTGTACGACGAGATCCCGCAGGTCCTCGACGACCTCGGCATCCCCGAGGTGCACGGCGTCCTGTTCGACCTCGGCGTCTCCTCGATGCAGCTCGACGAGGCCGACCGCGGCTTCGCCTACGCCCAGGACGCCCCGCTCGACATGCGGATGGACCAGACCCGCGGGCTGAGCGCGGCCGAGGTCCTCAACACCTACAGCCACGGCGACCTCGCCCGGATCCTCAAGGTCTACGGCGAGGAGCGGTTCGCCGGGAAGATCGCCTCGGTGATCGTCCGCGAACGGCAGAAGGAACCGTTCACCACCAGCGCGCGTCTCGTCGAATTGGTACGCAACGCCATCCCGGCGGCGACCCGGCGCACCGGCGGCAACCCGGCCAAGCGCACCTTCCAGGCCCTGCGGATCGAGGTCAACGGGGAACTGGAGGTGCTGGACCGGGCGATCCCCGGCGCGCTGGAACGCCTCGCGGTCGGCGGCCGGATCGTGGTCATGTCCTACCAGTCCCTGGAGGACCGCCTGGTCAAGCAGTACTTCCAGGCCGGCGCCACGTCCACCGCCCCGCCCGGGCTGCCGTTCGTACCCGAGGAGCACCAGCCCTGGCTGAAGCTGCACACCCGCGGCGCGGTGCTGGCCACCGAGGCGGAGATCGAGGAGAACCGGCGCGCCGCGCCCGTCCGGCTCCGCGTGGCGGAGAGGATCAGGGCGACCCGGCGCTGACCGGGGCGGACGGCGAGCGAGGAACGGCGAGAGGGAGGGCGCGGTGCCGGTGGCCGGCGGTGGGCCCCTGCTGCCCGCGGGCGGGCGGGGCGGTCGGACCCGGAGGAGCGGCGCGCTCCCCGGGCAGGCGGGACGGGGTCGGATCACCGCCCGTCCGCAGTCCCGGTCGGTCCGCGGACGGACACCGTTCGCCGTGCTGATCGTGGTGCTGCTCTCGGCCGGGCTGCTCGGCCTGCTGATGCTCAACACCGCCCTCAACGAGGGCTCCTTCGAGCTGTCCCGGCTGAAGAAGCAGACCACCGACCTCACCGACGAGAAGCAGGGCCTGCAGGCGCAGATCGACCAGAACGCCGCCCCCGACGCACTGGCCCGCCGCGCCCGCGAACTGGGCATGGTGCCCGGCGGCGGCCCGGCCTTCCTACAGGACGACGGCAAGGTGCTCGGCAAGCCCGGCCAGGCCCAGGACAGCCCGCCGGTCAAGCGGCCCGAGGACGCCTCCGCCGCGCCCGCGGCCCCCTCCGGCGACCCCTCCGCCGGCGCCCCGGCCCCGGCGGCCCCCCCCCCCCCCCCGGCCCGCCCGGGGAGGTCGGGCCC
>NZ_BAAALD010000133.1:0-262 GCF_039528095.1 Kitasatospora arboriphila | reverse complement strand
GCCCCCCCCCGCGCCCCCCCCCCCCCCCGCCCCCCCCCCCGCCGCCGCCCCGGCGCCGCCGTCCCCCTCGCCGACCGCGGGCGACGACGGGGTGCAGATCGCCCCCGCCCCGCCGGCCACGGCGACCCCGCACCCCGGGAGCGGACGATGAGCACACCGCGCCGGCCGCAGGGCTCCGGTGACCGCGGGCCGCACCGCCCCGGCGAGCCCGGCCGCAAACCCGCCGACCGGGCCCGCACCCCCCGCCCGCGCTCCGCCGACC